>JAYUVL010000470.1:0-5732 GCA_043754075.1 Cytophagales bacterium
ACCTTAATCCAATTGTGATGCGTCGTTTTTTCCATGTTGTTTTATGTTGGGGGCTGGCCGTTGGGCCGATGATTGCCTGGGCGCAACCCAGGGCCGTCAAGCCCAGCGATAATGCCTATCAATCCGAGACCTTCGGCGGGCTGAAGTTTCGCGCCATCGGCCCGGCGGTCACCTCGGGCCGGATCTCCGATTTTGCCGTCAATCCCACCAACCACAGTGAATATTATGTGGCCACGTCGGCGGGCGGGGTCTGGAAAACCACCAACCGGGGGGTGACGTTCACTCCGCTGTTTGACGGGCAGGGTTCCTACTCGATCGGGTGCGTGAGCCTGGACCCACACAACCCGGGCACGGTCTGGGTAGGCAGTGGTGAAAACAACAATCAACGGTCGGTTTCCTACGGTGATGGAATATATAAAAGCGACGATGGTGGAAAAAACTGGCGGAACATGGGCCTCAAAAACTCGGAGCACTTGTCGGAAATCATCGTCGACCCGACCGACCCGAACACCATTTACGTCGGGGCGTATGGCCCGGTATGGAGCGAGGGCGGCGAGCGCGGGGTGTACAAATCGACCGACGGCGGCCAGACGTGGGCGTGTGTGAAGGCGGTGAGTGCCTACACCGGCTGTAACGACTTGGTGATGGACCCGCGCAACCCCAAAGTGCTCTACGCGGCCTTTCACCAGCGGATGCGCAAAGTGTTCACCTACATTGGGGGCGGGCCGGAGTCGGCCATTTACAAAACCGCCGACGGCGGGGCCACTTGGCAAAAACTGGCCGGTGGCCTGCCCAGTGGCGAAGTAGGCCGGATGGGCTTGGCCATCAGCCAGGTAAACCCCGATGTGCTCTACACCGTGGTGGAAGCCAACGAAGGGGCGGGCATTTATCGCTCCACCGACCGGGGGGCCAGTTGGGAAAAACGCAGTCCGTTTGTCACTTCGGGCAATTATTACCAAGAAATTACCTGCGATCCGAAAAACGTCGACCGGATTTTTATCACCGATACCTATTATAAGGTGAGCAGTGACGGCGGCAAAACGGTAGGTAACTTGGGCGAAATCAACAAGCACATTGACAATCACTGCATTTGGATCGATCCTCAGGATCCCAACCACTTGCTGGTGGGCTGCGACGGCGGGATTTATGAAACGTGGGATTTTGCCAAAAGCTACGATTTTAAAGAAAATTTGCCAGTGGCGCAATTTTACAAAGTGGCCACCGACAACGCCTACCCATTTTATGGCGTACACGGCGGCACACAGGACAATTTGAGCCTTGGCGGGCCGAGCCGCACCACTTCGGGCAATGGCATTGTCAATGCGGATTGGTACATTACTTCGCTCGGCGATGGCTTTGAGACGCAGGTGGATCAGACGAACCCCGACCTGATTTATGCCCAGTCCCAATACGGCGGGCTGTCGCGCTTTGACCGCAAGAGCGGCGAGCGGGTGTCCATCCGGCCCATTGAGCCCGAAGGGGGCGAGGCTTACCGCTGGAACTGGGATGCCCCACTGTTGATCAGCCAACACAGCAATTCCCGCCTGTATTTCGGGGCCAATAAGGTGTTCCGCACCGACGACCGGGGCGATTCTTGGACGGTGATCAGCCCCGATCTTTCCCGCCAGATCGACCGCAACCAGCTCGAGGTAATGGGCAAAGTGTGGTCGGTGGATGCAGTGGCCAAAAACAGCAGCACTGACATCTATGGCCAGCTCACCAGCCTTGCCGAATCCAAGCTCGATCCCAATCTGCTCTGGGCGGGCACCGACGACGGGTTGATCCACCTCACCACCGACGGCGGGAAAAACTGGGCCAAGTTTGACAACCTGCCCGGCGTGCCCGCGCAAAGCTATGTGCACCAAGTAATTGCCTCGCTCCACGACAAAAACGTGGCTTACGTGTGTTTTAACCACCACCGATATGGTGATTTTAAGCCCTATTTGTTGAAAACATCGGATGCCGGGAAGACTTGGAAACCCATTCAGGGCGATTTGCCCCCGCGTGGCAGCTTGTACAGCGTGGCCGAGGATCACGTGGATCCCAACTTGCTCTTTGTCGGGACCGAGTTTGGCGTATTTTTTACCAACACGGGCGGGCTGAATTGGTTGCAGTTGAAGGCGGGCCTGCCCACCATCGCGGTGCGCGATCTGGAGATCCAGCGGCGCGAAAATGACTTGGTACTGGCCACCTTTGGCCGGGGCTTTTATATCTTGGACGATTATACGCCCCTGCGCAACCTGAAAAAAGAAGCGTTGGCCCAAGAGGCGATCCTGTTCCCGGTCAAGGAAAGCCTGATGTTCGTGGAGCGGTTCCCGCTCGGCCTGCGCGACAAAGGGCACTTGGGCAGTAGCTATTTTGCCACGCCCAACCCGGCGGTGGGGGCGGTGTTCACCTATTACCTCAAAAGCGACATCAAAAAGCTGAAGGAGAAACGGGCCGAGGCCGAAAAAGCCAAAATGGCCAACAAAGAAAAAATTGCTTATCCGAGCTTGGACAGTTTGCGGATGGCGGACAACCAGCCCGATCCCTATTTGCTGTTCACCATCGCCGACCGGGCGGGGAATGTGGTTCGCCACCTCAAAGCCCCCGCCAAAAAAGGGATGCAGCGTTTAGTTTGGGATTTCCGCTACGCCCCGGCCGCGCCGGTTCACCAGCGGTATGTGCCGGCCCCTGATCAGCTTTTTGGCGCTGAGGCCAAAGGGCACTGGGCCATGCCCGGCGAATATACCGTGTCATTGGCCAAGTATGAGGATGGCGTGCTGACCCCATTGGCGGGCCCGGTCAATTTCACTTGCAAGCTGTTGGAGCAGAGCACCCTCCCGACGGATATGGCGGCCAATGTGGCGTTTCATCAGCAAGTAACCCGCTTGAGCAAAGCCCTGAGCGCGGTCAATGATCTGGTGGATCAGATGGGCAATCGCTTGAAAAACGTGCAGTTGGCAGTGTTGGACATGCCCGCGCCCGCCAAACCGATCTTGGAAAGGGCGGCCGCTTTGCAGTCCACAATGGTGGATCTCCAGACCCGCCTCTCGGGCGACAACACCCGGGCCAAGCGCGAATTTGAAACGGCCCCGGCGATCAACGATCGGGTAGGGGGCATTGCTTACGGGGCGTGGAACGTGCTCGGGCCGATCCCCAAGCTGTTCAAAGATTCGTATCAGGTGGCGGCCAAGCAGTTGACCCTCGTGATCGCCGATCTGAAAAAAGCCGATGCCACCCTCCTCCAATTGGAAAAGGAGCTGGAAATGGGCCAAGCGCCCTACACGCCCGGCCGTTGGCCCGATTGGAACTAGGGCGGGCTGCCGCTGGCCGGAATTGCCAAGCCGGCCAGCGGCCATTTTGATACACAAGAGGTTGTTTAAAATTGCGTTCCACGCTTGTTTTGCGCACTCAAATGGAGGGTCAAAATGGGGTGGAATGGATGATCATAAAATACAAGGGCATGCCAACGGTAATATTAAATGGAAAAGTGACCCCCAATGCCATGGGAATGTAAAGGCCAGGGTTGGCTTTGGGGGCTGCTAAACGCATGGCGGCGGGCACGGCAATGTAGGAGGCGCTTGCCGCCAAGACGGAAAAGATGAATCGGTTGCCGACGTCCGGGGTCACATATTGGCTCACAAACGCAATGGCGCAACCGTTGATGGCCGGAATGACGATCGCAAACAGCGAGGCAAACCAACCATATTGTTTAAACACTGAGATTTTTCGGGCCGTGACCATGCCCATTTCTAGCAGGAAAATAGCGAGAAATCCCTTGAAGATGTCCGTTGTGAACGGCTTGATTCCTTCGGCTTGTTTGGTGTCGGCAATCAATCCGATGACCAAGCTGCCCAAAATCATCAACACGCTTCCGTTGGTGAATGAATGCCGAATGACCGAGCTTAGACTTACTTCGCTTTTGCTTTCTTTGTCATATCGCATCATTAAAATAACCCCCACAATGATGGCGGGCGATTCCATGAGAGCCATCACGGCCACCATGTGCCCACCAAAAGTTATTTTTTGGGCTTCCAGGAACGAGGCCGCGGCCACAAAAGTTACCGCGCTCACCGAGCCATAAGCGGCAGCTACCGCACCCGCATCGCTGATGCTCAATTTGCGTTTTAAGATGAAAAAAGTATAGATCGGGATGAGTGATGCTAGCGCCAGTCCAAACAAAAGTGAAAAAATAATTTCATTGGTAAACCCGCTGTGCGCCAACTCTTGCCCACCTTTAAAACCGATGGAGAATAGCAGATAAAGCACAATAAACTTGCTCGAGGATTCTGGGATTTCCAAATCGCTTTTAACAAGGACGGCAATCATTCCCAGCACAAAAAAGAGTAGTGTTGGGTTGGTAAGATTTGAAATAATAATGTGAAAATCCATTTTTACATTGCTTTTAAACCAATTTAGCTACCTATTTTCCACGGGAATAGTCCCACTTTCTTCTAGTGCTTGGGCAATATTACGCCAAGGCAACTGGCTGTGCGCATAAGTGTTCCTATTTAATTGGGGGACTCGGGTAATGGGCGCGGGCGGGGAATGAAAAAATCCTAAACCCGGGCATCAATTGGGCACATCAGCCTCCCATAATGACTGGTTGCCTCAATAACTGATGATTGAGCGGCCAAAAACTTGTTTGCTGGCGTGATTTGCCATTGTCATCATTGCTCAAAATCAATCAACCAAAACGGATGGAGTCATCCCAAAAACGAGTAATTTTGGGATGATTCCGTTGATATGTGCTACCACACCAAGCAAGCTAAAACCGCCCGAGAACTGGAGCAGCGCTTCGCCGCGACTTTCGCGCAAGCCAGCGATTACGTGCCCCACGATCAGGTGAGTGGGTTTGCGCACCCGCTTACCCCGGTGATTGCGAGCAAGGCTCCCCAGCGCATTTCCTTGCTGAGTTGGGGCCTGATCCCGCCGTGGGCCAAAGACAATTCGATCCGCCAATATACGCTCAATGCCCGGCTGGAAACCATGCGGGAGAAGCCCAGTTTTCGCGATTCGGTACAGCGGCCTTGTCTGGTCCTGGCCGATGGGTTTTATGAATGGCAATGGCTGGATCCCAAGGGCAAGCGCAAACAAAAATACGTGCTCACCTTGCCGGGGGGAGCCGCGTTTGCTTTTGCCGGTCTCTGGAGCGATTGGGTGGATCGGGCCACGGGCCACGTGCAGTCCACTTACACCATTTTGACCACCGAGGCCGACGCGTTGATGGCCCAGATCCACAATTCCAAAAAGCGGATGCCCCTCATTTTGGCCCCTGAAAATGAGGCAGTTTGGTTGGCTGGCCAACCCTTGGGCGCCAACGAAGTCACCTTGTTGGCCCAGCAGGTTTGAAACTGGTGCACCATCAGAACCCAATTTGGCCAATGACCAGTTCCACGCCGCTTTGCCCGGTCTGCGGAAAATAAAGGTACCGCACGCCCAGATCGAACAGTAGGGTGGGGATACGCAAAAAATTGAGGTCGAAGGTCAGATCCACGCCCAAGGTACGGTAGGGGGTGTCGGCCCGGCCCGGGTTGGTGCCCAAGCCCACATCGGCGAACAGCATGGTCTTGATCCGCTGTAAATTGACGAACGGCCCCAGGCTCCAATCGGGATAAAACAGCGGGGCGCGGTACTCGATCGCGGTGTTCCAAAGCTGGAAATGCCCCGCATAGCGATACCCGCGTGGGAAGACAATGGGGCTGCCAAAGCGGTAGTTCTGGGCATCTTCGCGCTGGAACGAAGTGCGC
>JAYUVL010000471.1:0-7795 GCA_043754075.1 Cytophagales bacterium
ACTATCGGTCAACAACCGGACGAGTGTGTTCATCCTCACGGCACTCATTGTCCTCTACGGCTTGTTTGCCTACATCCAAATGCCTAAGGAATCGTTCCCCGAAGTAGTGATACCGACGGTATTTGTCAACACGATTTACCCCGGCAACTCGCCAATCGACGTTGAAAATCTGATCACCCGGCCCATTGAAAAACAAATCAAGGGCTTGAAAGGGGTCAAGAAGATTACCTCGACCTCGGCCCAAGATGTATCAACGGTGATCATCGAGTTCAACGAGAATGTCTTGATTGCCAAGGCCCTGCAAGATGTTAAAGATGCCGTGGACAAGACCAAGCGGGATTTGCCCAATGATTTGGATCAAGATCCGACGGTGCTTGAAGTCGATTTGTCGGAGCTGCCCATCCTGACGATCAACCTGTCGGGTGACTATGAGGTGGAACAGTTGAAAAAATTTGGTGAATACCTGGAAGACAAGATCGAGGCCCTGCCCGAAGTATCCAAGGTGGACATCACGGGCGCGCTGGATCGTGAGTTCCAGATCAATGCCGATATCTACAAAATGGAAGCCCGCAAGGTTACTTTCAATGACATCGAGAACGCGGTCAAGGGCGAAAACGTGACCATGGCGGGTGGTGAAGTATTGACCGATGGCTACCGGCGCTCGCTCCGGGTATCGGGTGAGTTCAAGACCGCCGAAGAGATTGCCAACGTGATCATCAAGGCCGAGGATCAAGAAGTGATCTACCTCAAGGACGTGGCCGAGGTAAAAGACAGTTTTGTGGAGCGCAAAAGTTTCACTCGTTTGGCCACGGGAAATTTTCTCAAAACCGGGCCCCAGGCGGTGGTGTCGCTGCGGGTGGTAAAACGGAACAAGGAAAATTTGATTGCAGCCGATGAGAAAGTGGCGGTGATTCTGGCTGAAGCCAAAGCTTCCAACGCCTTGCCCAGTAATTTGAACGTGATCCTGACCGAGAACCAAGCCGATAATATGAAGCTCCAAATCAGCAACTTGGAAAACAGCATTATCTCGGGGGTCATCTTGGTCGTATTGATCTTATTGTTTTTCATGGGTTTGCGCAATGCGCTGTTTGTCGGCTTGGCCATTCCCATCTCGATGTTGCTCTCGTTCATTGTGCTCAATTTCATGGGCCTGACCATCAACATTATGGTGCTCTTCGCACTGGTGTTGGCGCTGGGGATGCTGGTGGACAATGCCATCGTGGTGATCGAGAACACGTATCGCCTGATGGAAGAGGGTTATCCGGCCCTCCGAGCCGCCAAAGAAGGGGTGGGCGAAGTGGCAGTGCCCATCATCTCTTCCACCGCCACCACATTGGCCGCTTTCTTCCCACTCATTTTTTGGGACGGCATTTTGGGCGAGTTCATGAGCTACTTGCCCGTTACGCTCATTGTGGTGTTGTCGGCCTCGCTCTTCGTGGGCTTGGTGGTCAATCCGGTGGTGGCAGCGGCCTACATGAAACTGGACAGCAACCAGACCAGCCCCAAGCGCCTCCTAATATTTGCGGCGGCCAGTGCGGGATTGGCCATTCCAGCCTATTTCTTGGCCGAAACCTTTAGCCTTGGCAACATATTGATGAGTCTGGCCATTTTGACCATCGCCAACGTTTACTTTTTCCGCCCGGCGGCACGTTGGTTTCAGGCGGTGGTGTTGGTGTGGCTCGAGACCGCCTACAAAGCCTCACTCCGCTATGCGCTCAAAGGCCGGCTGCGCCCATTGCTGTTCTTATTTGGCACTGTTGCCCTGATGATGGTGTCCATCAATGCCTATTTTGGCAGTCAGCCGCTGATGTCGTTGTTCCCCACGGCCGATCCGCCCATTATCTACCTGTACGTGGACGCTCCCCTGGGCACCGACGTGGCCACCACCAACCAGCAAACGCTGGAGCTGGAGAAAAAGGTGTACGAAGTGTTGAAACCCTACGAAAAAGTGGTCAAGGCCATTGTGAGCAACGTGGGCGAAGGCACCAGCAATCCCAACGAACTGGTGGCTGGTACCGGATTCACCCCCAACAAAGCCAAGATCAACATCAACTTTGTGGATTTTGCCCTGCGGGGCGGGGTGAGCACCCGCGAGATCCAGCGCAAGATGAGCGAAATGGCCAAGACCGTCCCCGGTCTGAAGATTGTGACCGATGGCCAGCAAAACGGCCCCCCCGTGGGCGCACCGATCAACATCGAGATCATCGGCGATGACTATGTGACCCTGATCGAGGAAGCCGACAAGATGAAGGACATCATTGAGCAAGCCAAAATCGCCGGGGTGGATGGCCTTAAAATTGGGATTGAAACCGGCAAACCTGAATTATTGTTGCAAATCGACCGGGCCAAGGCCCAACGGTTGGGTTTGTCCACTGCGATGTTGGCCATGAACATGCGCACGGCCATTTACGGCAAGGAAATCTCCAAAGTAAAAGATGGCGAAGACGATTACCCGATCAACCTGCGCCTGAACGATGCTTACCGCTATGATTTGGCTAAGTTGAACGACCAAAAAATTACCTTCCGCGATAATAAAGGGAAGTTTAGCCAAATTCCAGTCTCGTCCGTGGCCAGTATGACGTACAGCTCCACTTTTGGCTCGGTAAAACACAAGAACAACGAACGGCTAGTGACCGTTTTCTCCAACGTGACCGAGGGGTATAACGCCAACCTGATCGTTCAAGAAATCCAAAGCCTGCTCTCCGATTACCAACTGCCCAAGGGCTACTCGTTCAAGTTTACGGGTGAGCAAGAAGAGCAAGCCAAGTCAATGGCGTTTTTGGGCCAAGCGATGCTCATTGCTCTTGCCCTTATCTTTTTGATTTTGGTGTCGCAGTTCAATTCGTTTGTCAAACCGCTGATCGTAATGGCCACCGTACCCTTCAGCCTGATCGGCGTGTTCTTGGGCTTGACCATTACTGGCGATGATTTTGTCATCATTATGACCGGGATCGGGATTATCTCGTTGGCCGGGGTGGTGGTAAACAACGCCATCGTATTGATCGATTGTGCGGATTTGGTGCAGTCCCGCCGCCGGCTAGAGCTGGGGCTGGCCCCCGATGCCCGCCTGAGCCGCGCCGACGTAGAGGACAGCCTCGTACAAGCGGGCTACATGCGGTTGCGCCCCGTGTTGCTTACGGCCATTACCACTATTTTGGGGCTTATTCCCTTGGCAGTGGGGTTGAACATTGACTTTTTTGGGCTGTATGCCAACTTTAACCCCGACATTTACTGGGGGGGCGAAAATGCCGATTTCTGGGGACCAATGGCCTGGACGGTTGTGTATGGCCTCACCTTTTCCACCTTTTTGACCTTGATCATTGTGCCGGTCATGTTCTTACTGGCGGATCGCACCTTGGCCAAAATCAATGGGGAGAAAACAGTTCCTCAAATTGAGCCATTGGTAATGGAAAACGCCTAGTCGGGCAACTGCCCAACGCCGATTTTTTTGAGTGATTTGATTTCAATTGGTTATGAAAAAAACCGCTCCCGGTGGGGGCGGTTTTTTTGGTGGCCGACATGATTGATGCGGCTTAAATGGCAGGCATATTGCAAATTTATGGGTTGAAATTAGAACAAGGATCGTGTTGAAAGTAAAGCACCAAGATTTCTTGTTTCTATTCGGGTATCGCGATGGTGGATTTAAGTCGTATAAACGCAACCAGTGCAATCGGTGAGTTGGCCGCGCGCCATTCAGCCACCGACGAGCCAAGTAAAATCCCCCAAGGATAGGAGATCCTCGGGGGGTGGGTTGTTTCTGATAAAGGGTGGGCCGATGCCCTTAATTGGTCAAGGCCATCAGTAAATCATGCTGGGTGATGATGTGGATCTGGTTGGTTTCGTCGCGCACGAGGAGGGCTTTGTTCTCCTTGTCGATCAGCGATGAGAGCGCGTCAACGGTATTGTCCAAGCCCACAAACATGAACGGCTTGCCCATGATTTCGCTCACCGGTTTTTCCCGGGAGTAGGGGTCTTCAATCAGCAGGTTGAGGATCGTGTTGTCATTGATACTGCCCACGATGTGTTCACCGTCGGAGACTGGCAACTGGGAAATCCCGGCTTTGTTGAACACTTTGATGGCCTCAGCAATGGAGGTATTTTGATCCACGGTGAGCAGTCTGGAGCTACCGTTGCGGCGTCGAATGATGTCACGGGCGGTCGAGAAACTGCGCAGTTCCAGAAACCCGTGGTCTTTCATCCACGTATCATTGTAAATTTTGTTGAGGTAGCGGGTACCATGATCGGGCAAAATCACGACCATCACATCGCCTTCCTTGAGGTGCTGCCGGGCATATTCCAAGGCCCCAAACATGGCCGAGCCGCACGACCAGCCCACAAAGAGCCCTTCTTCGCGGGCCAAGCGGCGCGTCATTACGGCAGCGTCTTTGTCGGTCACTTTGACAAAACTGTCAATCAGGCCAAAGTCCACGTTTTGGGGCAGGATGTCTTCGCCGATGCCTTCTGTCAAGTACGGATAGACTTCGTTCTCGTCAAAAACGCCGGTTTCTTTGTATTTTTTAAACACTGATCCGTAGGTATCGATGCCGATGGAGGTCACCGCAGGATTTTGCTCTTTCAGGTATTTGGCCACGCCACTGATGGTGCCGCCCGTGCCCACGCCCGCTGCAAAATGGGTGATTTTTCCATCGGTATCTTGCCAAATTTCTGGGCCAGTGGTTTCGTAGTGGGCCGCAGTATTGGACAAGTTGTCGTATTGATTGGGATAGATCGAGTTGGGAATTTCGGCGTTCAGTTTTCGGGCCACCGAGTAGTAGGAGCGGGGGTCTTCCGGGGATACGTTGGTGGGGCACACCACTACTTCGGCCCCTAGGGCGCGCAATATGTTGATTTTTTCTTGTGACTGTTTGTCCGAAATGGTAAAAATACATTTGTAGCCTTTGGCAATGGCGGTGAGGGCCAGGCCCATGCCCGTGTTGCCCGAAGTGCCCTCTATGATGGTGCCGCCCGGCTTGATCAAGCCTTGGCGCTCGGCATCCTCGATCATTTTGCGGCCAATGCGGTCTTTGACCGAGTTGCCGGGGTTGAAATATTCAACCTTGGCCAGCACTGTTCCTTTAATGCCCTTGGTCACCCGATTGAGTTTGATGAGCGGCGTGCCGCCAATGGTATCGATGATGGAGTTATAATATTTCATGAGGCTGTAAAGGTTGGAATCGGGACAAATCTAGCGAATTAAGGACGGATTCTCAACCGGCGACCCTGCCAGCGGGAGCAAAAGCCCGGTCAAGCTATTTTATTAACAAACGAGGCCCAGATTTAACCAAATTTATGATGAGCAAAAGCAGCCAAAAAGCCAATGCGCCGAACTTTACCCAAGTTCGGCGCATTGGCAACCCAGACAATATTGGCGGGGCCGGTTGGCTCTAAATCCGCTCGCCCTTGTCCAACTCATTCCAGATTAAAGCACTGGAACCCAGCACGGCGGCGTTGCGGCCCTCGAGCCCAGAGATCAACAATTTGACTTTGTCGCGGTAGATCGGCAGTAGAAAATGCTCGAGGTAGCGTTTGACCGGCTCGAGCAACAGGTCGCCGGCTTTGGTCAACCCCCCGAAGAAAATGATTGCTTCGGGACTGGTGTGGGCCACGGTATCGGCCAGTTTAAGGCCCAAGATCCGTCCGGTATATTCAAAGGCCTCAATCGCGATTTTGTCGCCCCGGTGGGCCGCTTCGGTGATCATGGCCCCGTCCAATTGGTGGAAGGAGATGTCGCGGAGTTCGCTCTCGTCGGGCAGCTCGGCCAGCAGGTGGAACACCGTGCGTTTGATCCCCGTGGCCGATACATAGGCTTCCATCGTCCCCCGTCGCCCGTTGGAGTGCATACGCCCGTTGGGGTCGACGATGATGTGGCCAAGTTCGCCCGCAAAGCCGTCTGAGCCGTAGATCAACTCGCCATTGGCCACAAAACCACTGCCCAGCCCGGTACCCAGGGTGATTATCAAAAAATCTTTCATGCCCCGCGCCACCCCAAATTTCATTTCACCGATGGCGGCGGCATTGGCATCGTTGGTGATGATGACCGGCAAGTCGTAATATTTTTTCATGTGGCTCACCACATCGGTATCGCCCCAACTCAAATTGACGGGTTTTTCGATCCGGCCCGTGTAATAATTGGCATTGGGCGCCCCCATACCGATGCCCATGATTTCAAAGGGGACGGACATGCTTTGCTTCAAATCTTCTACCGCTTCGACCAAACGGGCCAAAAAGTGTTTAAAAGGTTCGTCGGCATGGGTGGGGATCGAGTTCTCGGCGGGGCAATTGCCCTGGCGATCCACGAATCCAAACTTGGTGAAGGTGCCACCAATATCTACGCCAAGGGCGACTTGTAAGGGGGAAGCGCTCATTTTGGGGAAACGGATTTAAGTGTTGCTGCCCGGGCCACTACCACTGAGGGCCCCGATTGGTACAGGTTGTAAAAATAGGGCAAGCGCAATTAATCTGGTCGATTGAGCCAGAAAAATTATTTGCGGGCCAAGATTTGCCAGCGCAAACCTTGCACAATGAGGTATTGGGCGGGGATGTAGGTGAGCATCACCAGTACACCCGCATACGGAAAGGAATGGCCAAATAAGCTGATAGCCAGGCAACTATCGGACATCAGGAACAACATGGCACCGGCAAACACGGATTGAAAGCTTCGGTCGGTGGTTCGTCCATAGCGGTTGAGGGCGGCCAATGTCATGGCCGTCAGCACGCAGGTGTAAAGTAGCACGGGCAGCCATAGCTGGCCCAGTGTAGGCCACAAAAACGCATAAAGGCCGATGCCCAGGGCCAAAAACGGCAGGGCCAAGTAGGGGCGGCTCGCCAGCAGACTGCGTGTGCGCGGCGCCGCTTTGGGCTGGCCAAATGCTACAAGATAAGCCAAGTGAGCGGTCAAGAAACTGGCCAGGCCCAGTTGGAAGAACTGTTCGCCGGCAAACATCAAGCACATATCGCCCAAGCCCGAGAAGAAAATGGCGACCAAAGTGCCCCATTTGAGCCAGCTATTGGGCACATGGCTGGTTTGGGCCACCCAGAACCCACCCAAACTCAACATGATGAGTGGTTTGAAGAGATGATCCAGCCAAGGTTCGTTCAGGATTCGCCCTACCAGATCGCCGATCGCGATGAGGAGAAACAAGAACGAAAAACTGCGGAAAGAATGCACCGTAATCAGGTAAATAATATTGATAGTAAAAGATGAATTTGCCGCGTGCTTAATTCATTGCCTTGGTTTTCCCGGCTCGTCCCCGCCATTAATGGCGAACCTCTACGGGGGGCGTTTACAGGTATCCCAGTTGTTGGTCGCGCAAAATGGCCTGCGGGTCGCGCTCGCTCGCGGGGCCGTAGCCACCGCCCCCTGGCAACTCGAGAAACACCTCGTCGCCGGGGTAGAGCTTGGCCAGGCCCTTGGGGGGCAAAAACCGCTCGGGCTTGATCCTTAAGCGACCGCCGCTGCCGTTTTGGCCACCAAGTAGGCCGTGGGGCACGGTTTTGGTCTTTTCGGTCAAAATGGAGATGTTGATCGGATCGTGGCCGATCAGCTTGAAACTGAACGTTTGGCCCAGCCCACCCCGGAACTTGCCCGACCCGCCAGTTCCGGGCCGTAGCGACTTTTCGGTCACCAAAATGGGGGCATCGTTTTCCAGCACTTCAATGGGCACATTGGCCACATTGGTCGGAAAACTCAACACGGCCGGGCCGTCGGCACTGGGCCGGGCGCCGTAGCCACCATTGAGGAAAAAATACTCCACAAACGTGGCATCGGCCCGTTTCCGGTCAGAATGTTGTCCGT
>JAYUVL010000472.1:0-11190 GCA_043754075.1 Cytophagales bacterium
TGACAATGGTGCCACTGAAGGCCAAGTCGCCGTTGTCCTTGACCAAGGCCAGGCGGGTGTTGCGCATGAAATACTCGCGCAGGTCTTCGGTAAACCGCAGGCCAAGGTTGGCAGGGCCGGCGGCCACATCGGCATAAAAAGTTTCCATGGACATGGTCTTAATGACCGAATAATCGATCACCCCGCCCTGAAAAGTGAAACTGGGGCGCTGGGAGCAGGCCAAGGTCAACACACAAACCAACCCCCAAAGACTATTCCTCATCAATTTCATATTGCTTGATTTTACGGTAAAGAGTACGCTCGGAAATCCCCAGGTCTTGGGCTGCGTATTTTCGTTTGTTATTGTTTTTCCGCAAGGCTTTGAGAATCATTTCCTTTTCTTTTTTTTCCAGCGAAAGGTTGTCCTCCTCCACTTCGTGGTGGGTGATGTCCTCCACTTTGGCGTCATAATAAACCGATTCGTCATTGTCTTGGTTGGCATTCATCGGCGAAATCATCAGCGAACTGGCCTCGGGCCGTTCGGGGGGCCGGCTATGAAAATTGGAGAGCGGGGAGGAGTTGCTTTCTTCGTCCAAGTTGCGGAACAGCCCCTTGTGTTCTTGGATCACGGAACTGCCCCCATGCTCGTTCTGCAACACCTGTAGCATCAATTTTTTCAGTTCGGTCACATCGCGGCGCATGTCAAACAATACTTTGTAGAGCAGTTCCCGCTCTGAAATGTCCTCCTTGCCACCATTGGGCAACAGGGCGGGCAGGTAGCTATCTTGGGCTTGGGGCAAGTATTTGGTCAACATTTCGGCGCTGATATCACGCGAGATCTCGAGCACCGATACTTGTTCGGCAATGTTTTTTAGTTGGCGGATATTGCCCGGAAAGCGGTAGCGGAGCAGCAGGGTTTTGGCTTCTTCGGACAAGTTGACCGACTTGACGCGGTATTTTTCGGCAAAATCATTGGCAAATTTGCGAAAAAGCAGTTCAATATCGCTTCCCCGCTCGCGCAAGGGAGGAATATAGATGGGCACCGTGTTGAGGCGATAATAAAGATCTTGCCGAAATTTGCCCTTGTCCACGGCTTTGGCCAAATCTACATTGGTGGCAGCCACCACCCGCACATTGGTTTTTTGCACTTTGGATGAGCCGACGCGGATAAAGTCGCCGTTTTCCAGTACGCGCAGCAAGCGGGCCTGAGTGCCCAGCGGCATCTCTCCGATCTCGTCCAAAAAAATAGTGCCGCCGTCGGTTACTTCAAAATAGCCCTTGCGCGCCTCCGAGGCACCAGTAAACGATCCTTTTTCGTGGCCAAAAAGCTCCGAATCGATGGTGCCTTCTGGGATAGCCCCGCAATTGATGGCAATGAAATGGTTGTGTTTCCGGGTACTGAGGTTATGAATGATCTTGGAAAATGACTCTTTGCCACTGCCACTCTCGCCTGTGATGAGCACGGTCATCTCAGTGGGGGCCACTTGGGAGGCCACTTGGACTGCGTAGTTGAGGGCTGGTGAGTTCCCAATGATGCCAAATCGGAGCTTGAGTGCCTGAATATCCACTACTGACATATTAAAACGGGAACGGTTTGGTCTAGGAACAAAGTTACGCAAAAGGAGCATAAGTGTGACAAAATGGCACACTTGTGACCGTTAAAAAAAGCCAAAAAAATTAGTGGTTGATCATTAGGCGGGTAGTGAGCACTTCTTGGCCAACCACGAGCTGCACAATGTACACGCCCCGGGCGTGATCCTTGAGCGAGATGGGATAGTCGCGTTGCAATACTGATTCATCTTCGTAGGCCATGACCAGTTGGCCGATCACGTTGTACACCCGCACGGAGACCCGGCTAAATTGGCCCAAGGTGATGCTGATGTTGACATTGCCGTCGGAAGGATTGGGTGTCACCCGGAAATTGTGGATCACAGTGGAGGCATTGGCCAAAACGATGGGCAGATCCATGACCTGATAAATTTCGCAGCCTTGGGCGTTGCGCACGGTCAGCTTGACCCGATATACCCCCGGTAAGTGGTACTTTACACTGGCTTTCCGACCATTGGCCTTGAGGCCATTGCCCCAATCCCATTCCCAACTGGTCGCATCGCGTTCACCGGCTTCAAAGAAAAGACTGTCATTGGCCAATACCCCGGCTGGGCCAGCATGGAAAGTAAAATCGGCTGAAATGCGATCCACTTTGATCGTTACTTCCACGGCCTCACTTTCGCCAATTGAATCGGTTTGGGTCACATAGACCGTTTTGTCCTGATAAAGTGCGCCAATGTTCCAGACCATTCCACTGGCCGCCATTTGGCTGGGTGGCCGAGTGTTGTAGAACCGAAACGGCCCATTGCCTTGGGGAGCGAGCACTATTTCTTTGCCGGGGCAAGTCCGAAAACTTTGGATCACTGGTGGCGGGGTGACGTGTAGCACCTGTACCGCTTTGGTAATTGTGGCCACACATCCATCGGCGGAACGCAGGGTAAGGGAAACTTGGTAAGTGCCCGGCTGGCGGTAAATGTAAGTGGGGTTGGGCGCAGTGCTCCCCGGCAAACCATCGCCAAAGGCCCATTCATGCGTAACCATTGGGGTGTTGGGGCCTTGGAAACGAATTTCGTAGCCCGCGCCCGCCCCAAAAGTAAAATCGGGACTGAGGATTGTTACATTGAGGGCTACCTCGCGGTAGGCACTCTCAACAATCGAATCGGCATTGGTCACATACAGGCGCATGGACTGCGTTGGAACAAAACGATACTCCCTACCCGTAAAAACTGGTTGGGCCAGGGTGGGTGAGGTATAAAAATTGAAGCGGGAACCGTTCGTTGGGCGGACAGTCGCGCTGTTGCCCTGGCAAAGCACCACTGGGCTGGCCACCACTGGGGTCGGGCCGCGCCTCCCCACCCTAAAAGTGCGGGTGGTGCTGTCGGTGCAGCCCAAAATGTCGGTCACTTTTAGTTTGACCGAATACACGCCCTGGGCTTGGTACATGTAGGTAAAGCTCCGTCCGGTTTGGCGGCGGCCATTGCCCAGATCCCATTCCCAGCGCACTAAGTCAAAATTGGCAGTGCTTTTGTCGGTAAAAGTGATTTGATCATAAATAATAGTGTCAGCTTTGGGCGAATAATCAAAATTTGCTTTGAGCTTACTGCGGTTGAGATTGACCAAAATGGGTAAGCTCTCAATGGCCGAATCTATATTGGCGATCCACAAGCGGGCAACGGTAGTATCGGTAAGCGTATAGGAACGCCCGGTGAACACCGGATCATTGGCGGGTGGGCCAACGTAGAAGCGAAACTGGCTACCCCCGCCAGGGCGAAGCACGACCGGGGCAGTGCGGCACGCATAGATGATCGGGGCAATGACCGGCTGCGGCCCCCGCACGATCCGCACCACTTTCACCCTCTTGGTGAACACCGCCGCACAGCCCGCACTGTCGGTCATGGTCAAAGTTACGGTGAACAAGCCGGGCCGGGAATAGCTGTGTTTGGGGTTGCGGGTGGTGGCCATGGGGGCACCATCCCCAAAATCCCAGCGCCAAGCCAACGGACGGCGGCTCTGATCGGTAAATTGCACCACGGCTGAGTCCACCATGTTGAGTGAATCAACCGAGACAAAACGAGCAGTGGCCCAGCGTGGGGTGAACCGATACGGTAGCACTTCGCTCTCGATCAGGGAGTCGACGCTGCTGATGTAAAACTGCTGGGCCGTATCGGCCAAAGTGATGGGCAGCACCGAACCAGTGGCCACTGGCACTGACACTTGGGGTGCCCGGTAGAACCGGAAACGCTTGCCGTTGGTCGGTTGGATAAACAAAGCCGGCTGGCTGGCGCAAATTTCTGCGGGCACGTTGGGCATTGGTCCCCGTGAGGACCGCGGATCGAGGAATAGTTCGGCTTGTTGGGTGGCGGCCTGCAAGTCGGCCAAACTGTTGGCCCCCGCCACAATAAAGGTGATGCGCCGCTTCTCGCCCCGGCGGAAATTGTTCAATCTAGTGCCAACCACTTGGGCCACATCACTGCCTTGCGGTCCGCCCACTAGGCTGTTGGCAATGCCGCTGGAAAGGGCGATGCTCTTTTCGGTAGTCGAAAAACCATCGGTATAATTGATGGGCCCATTGGTTTGTTGTTTATCGATCCCATAATAGGCCGTTCCGTTCCCCAAGATCTTGATGCCCATGAAACGGGTGTTGGCTTGGTTGGACACGTAACCGGTCTTGGTTGCTCGATCCCAAAGTGCGCGATCTTTGGTGCCATCCAAGTCCCAATCCGCAAATAAGCCAACAAGTAGGCTGTCCATGTCCCCATTGCCAATGTTGGTCACATCGTAGTGGACGATAAAATAAGTATGGTTTGGGGTGTTGGTCCGCCCGTAGATGCGCTGTTCCACAAACACGCCAATCCGGTTGGCAATGGTGGTATCCGCAAAAGCGGAATAAGTGCCGATGTGCTGAACGCCTCTTTGTTCGATCCGAATATTGCGCACGGGGGCAAAGTCGCCGGATTTGCGGCCGGGCGAGCTATACACACTGTTGGACACGACTTCATTGCCCAGTCCGATCAGCAAGCCGGCATCTTGCAGCACTGGCTGGTTGTCGTACCAGATGCCCACCCCTTGTTTGTTGGCCTCATCCACGAAGCCCAACCGGCCATTGGCCCCCGAAGAGAGTGAAAATTTGTTGATCTGCAAATCCAAGTAATCGGGGGCCGCCTGGACGAAGAAGTATTGGTAGTCGGTGTAGCCGGCATCCGAAAATCCCAACCGAAACAGGATCATGGTGCCGGGCGGGGTATCGGCGCTCAGGCGGATCCGAAATGGTGCCCGCTGATTGCTCACCGAATCCATTGTGCCCAAGTGGCCCAGCCCAAAATCGCCCTGCATCACGGTCGCGTATTGCGAAGTGGTGGAAAGTTGGACCCGGGCCGCACTGGTGCTAGGTTTCAGATAGTTGATAAAACGGGCATTGATCATCAGCGTATCGCCAGGAAAGGCATATTCCCCAAAACGGTTGGTGACTGTATGGGATTTGAGGCGGATGGATTGGGCGGTATTGCGTTCTTGCAAGGCCCGCAAAACGTTCAACCGTCCCCTGCCCAGCATTTCTTGGAAAGGCGCATTGGCGGCTACTCCATATATTGGGTCGGTGGTGGCCCGCAGCAGTTCCCCCACTTGCAAGGCGTTGAGGTCCGGGTATTTGGCCATGACCAGCCCGGCCGCCCCGGCCACGTAGGGCGCGGCAAAGGAAGAACCCTGCAAATTGAATTGGTAGTTGATGGGGGTGGGGGCAGTGGTGGAAGCAACGCCCGGGGCCAGCAAATCGATGAACCGGCTGTAAGTCCCGTCCACCAGCCGGGCATCGTTGAAGTTGGAGCCACCCACTGAAATAACATTGTCATACGATGCCGGATACAGATTGTCCTCTCGGCCGGTCCCGCCGTTGCCATTACCCGAAGAAGCGATGATCAGGACATTTTTTTGGAGGACGGCATAGTTGATCACTTCCTGTTGCCAGCGCAAGGGCTTGGCAAGACTGTAAACGTAGGAAACGTTGATAATACTGGCTTCATTGTCGGCCGCATACCGGATGGCTTGGTAAATGTAGGTGGCATCGAAGCGCAATCTTTTGTCAACCACTTTGAGGGGCATAAAACGGCAGTTGTAGCCCACGCCGGCCAGCCCGATCCCATTATTGGGGGTGGCACTGGACAGGCCCGTGACCCAAGTACCGTGTGGCCCCGCATTGAGGTTTTGGCCATTTTCCCGGTCAGCAAAATCATACCCGACCGAGTCATCGACATACCCGTTCCGATCATCGTCCACCCCGGCGTGGCCAAAACGCTCCGTCCGGTTGTAATACACCCGATCTTTGAGGTCTGGGTGGGCAAAGTCGACCCCGTCATCAATGATGGCAATCACGATGCTCGGGTCACCCTTGCTGATTTCCCACGCGGCAGGAGCCTTGATCATGGTATGGCCCCAAGTCTTGTCGGCCTCGGCGTTGAGCCAAGGGTCATTGGGCAGGCTGGCCGGTCCGCCCGTGGGGTTGGCATAGGGCACCGGCTCTACATAGACCAGCCGGGGGTCTTTGCGCAGCTCACGCAGGGCGCGGTCCAGATCCACTCCGGGGAAGAGCCTCAGCTCAATCAACGCGGACAATGGGTGGGGCGAAGCCAAAACGGGAAACAGGGGGGCCACTTCCTTGACCAGGGCGGGGGCAAAGTTCAACTTGGAAACCCCAAAATGGGGCTGGGGATTGCGCATTTTGGCCACCAGTTTGCCGGGCACAAAAGTGGACGGCGCTGGCTCGCCAAGCCCCAAAGCGGGGCCCAACTGGGCCAATGCTGAAACAGTGGGCAATAAAATTACATAAAGACAGCTTAGAAAGAATTTCAATTGGTTGTGTTCGTTTGGTTGTTTGGGATACGCATAACATCACTGTGACGGCCGTTCAAAGGCTGATGGTTCAGCTTCGTTCTTTGGCCCGTGCCAACCCGTTTGAATGATAACGATTGGCTAAACTTTGTTATTTTACTTTCCAAAAGTAAACTTACTTATAAATATCGAACTTCGCGTTTATTAACCATGATTTAACGTACCCCAAAGCAAATGGAAGTAGTCATCATTGGCGGGGGGGCCGCAGGTTTTTTTGCGGCCATCCATTGCGCGTTGGCCAATACCGATGCAACAGTCACGCTTGTGGAGCGCACCTCCAAGCTATTGGCCAAGGTAAAAGTTTCGGGCGGGGGGCGTTGCAACGTCACCCATGCTTGTTTTCAAGTGTCCGAGATGAGCAAAAATTACCCGCGCGGCGAAAAACTGATGAAAAAAGCTTTGGGCCAGTTTATGACCACCGACACCGTGCGCTGGTTTGAGGATCGGGGAGTACCGCTCAAGGCCGAAGCCGACGGGCGGATGTTTCCCGTTTCTGACAATTCGCAGACGGTCATCGACTGTCTGGTGCACCAAGCCCAGCAAGCGGGCGTGCAGATTGTCACCAATTGCCCGGTCGAGGTCATTGCCCAAACCCCCACTGGTTTTCTCTTGACGATCAAAGACCCCAAAGGGTTGCACTATGACCAAGGGGTGCTCGCCACGCCCCCACCGGGCCCGGTTGAACAAATACCCTGTGATCGGCTCATTGTGGCCTCGGGGGGCAGCCCCAAGGCCAGCGGCCTGGACTGGCTCAAAGCCTTGGGCCACCAAGTGGTTGCGCCGGTGCCGTCGCTGTTTACTTTCAATATGCCGGCCAACCCCATCACGGCCCTCATGGGCGTGAGCGTGCCCCACGTGCGGGCCAAAATCGTGGGCAGCAAATGGGGGCAAGAAGGGCCATTGCTCGTCACCCACTGGGGCATGAGCGGGCCGGCCATCCTCAAACTCTCGGCGTGGGGCGCGCGGGACATTGCGCAGGTGGATTACCGGTTTGCGGTACAGATCAACTGGCAGCCCCATTGCCCCGAGGATACGCTCCGGCAAAACTTGGGCCAGTACAAGGCCAATTTGGCCCAACGCCAGATCGGTAACCGCAACCCCTTGGAATTGCCCGCCCGCCTATGGGATTTTTTGTTGAAAAAGGTGGAAATACTCCCCGAAAAGCGTTGGGCCGAGTTGGGGAAAAACGAAATGAACCGGTTGATCAACGTCCTGACCAACGACGTGTACCCGGTGGATGGCAAAACAACTTACAAAGAAGAATTTGTGACTTGTGGGGGAATCAGCCTCGACCAAATCGACCCGACCACCATGCAGAGCAAAATGTGCCCTGGCCTTTTCTTTGCTGGTGAGGTGCTGGACGTTGACGGCATCACGGGAGGCTTTAACTTCCAAGCCGCATGGACCACCGGGTATTTGGCAGGCCGGGCGGCCGCCAAGTAAACCCCCCTTGCCACAAGGGACGGACATTATTGGCAAGGGGGCTCAACGCTTATAATTTACTGCCTTTGGCCATCGCCCCGATGAGGGTATCGGTAATTATTTTGGAAATGCCCCCGCCAAGTGCGTTATTGAGGCTGCCCAATGGCAATTTTTGCATCAACTGGCCCATTAGATCGTTTTGGAGGCTGCTCTTGCCTTGTGCATCCAACTCGATCCCCTTGTTGGGGTCGCTGATCGCGGCGGCTTGGTTCTGGCTGAGCACTCCGGCCAAAATAGGCCCCAGCGAACCTAGGGCAGTAGTGATAAGGGTTTTTTCCATCTCCTCGCCCAAAAATGGCAAGTCCACCGAAGTGTTGATTTTGTCGGCTAGCGAACTGAGTTGTTGTTGAGATAACATTAGGGTTGATTTTTGTGTTTAGATAACTGATTTTCCGTTACCAATTTTTTTTGGCCGCAACAAATATAAAAATCATTTTTGGGCAAATGCAGTAATATGCCAAAAACTTATCGCCACCTCTTTTTTGACCTAGATCACACCCTGTGGGATTTTGAACGCAATTCGGACGAAACCCTGCTCGAGCTGTTCACCGAGTTTGCCCTGCACCGTTTGCTCAATTATGAAGCCTTTCGGGCTGAGTTTGCGGTGGTCAACCGCCAATTATGGCAGCGCTATGACCAGCACAAACTGGACAAAGAAGGCCTGCGGCAGCTCCGGTTTCAGCTCGTACTGGCCAAATTTGGGCTTCAAGATGATGCCTTGGCCCAGCAACTGACCGGGGTGTATTTTGCGCGCTGCCCCACCAAGCCCCACTTGGTGCCCCATTCGCGCGAGCTGCTCGATTACTTGGCCCCACGCTACAAACTGCACATCATCACCAACGGGTTTGACGAAGTACAGGCCACCAAGTTGAAAAGCGCGGGCATTGACCATTATTTTGACAAAGTGCTCACCTCCGAAAACAGCGGCCACCGCAAGCCCCAGCCCGAGATCTTCGCGCTGGCCCTCCAGTGGGCGGGCGCGGCGCTGCCCCACTCGCTCATGATCGGGGACAATTTGGACACCGACATGGCCGGGGCCATTGCGGCTGGGATGGACACGCTGTATTTTAACCCGGCCAAGTTGGCCCACCAAAAAGAGGTCACTTTTGAGGTGCACAGCCTGAGCCAGATCGCCGGCCAGATTTTGTAGGTGGGAATCTGTTGCAAGTTCATTGACCCCCCACTTGCCAAGGAAGCATTGCCACACCGAAAAGCCAAGCTGGCTTGCCCAGTCATTCATGCGCGATCCAGCAAGGACAAGTTGCTTGGTCAAGCCCAATTTGGCGGCCCACTCCTGGTACCTAATTTTTCCCCAAAGATTGGCGCAGAAATACGCCATTGATTGGCCCTTACCCGATGTATAAAAGTAAATAAAAAGCACAAAAAGTTCATTTTAGCATGTTTGCCCGCCTTAAATAAATACAATGCTGCCTGATACTTTTTATTTTTAAGTTTTTAGAATTTCTGGTTTAGCTTCTGATTATGATTGGAATTTTGTATATTTACACCATATAAAATTCATAATCAATCAATTATGGACATTTTCAAAGGTATGAACATTCTTGAATTTACCGATAAGTTCAAAGATGACAATAGTTGTAGGGAGTACTTGGCCGAACACAAATGGTCTGATGGTTTTGTTTGCCCCAAATGTGGTTGCAAACACCACCACCAAAGCAAAAATGCTTACATTCGCCGTTGTCGGGACTGCTATCATGTTGACTCGGTCACTGCGGGCACCTTGTTTCACAAGGTCAAGTTCGGTCTTCGCAAAGCCTTTACAATGGTCTTTGTGATGACAACCACCAGCAAGGGCCAATCAGCCAACCAATTTGCCAAAACCCTCAGTATCAACAAAGATACAGCTTGGCTATTTGCCCAAAAAATCCGCCATGCCATGAATTCAAGCCGACAATACCCACTAACAGGTAAAGTGGAAGTAGATGAAGCCTTCATCGGTGGCAAGGAAGAAGGCAATCAAGGGCGGGGCAACAAGGCCAAGGATACGATTGTGGTTGCCATTGAAAAAACCAGGGACGAAAATGGCATCAAAAGGGCATATGCCATGAAAATCGGCAACACTTCTTCGGGAGAATTGAAGAAAATCTTTGAAGCCCATATTTCTGCCCAGGCCTAGATATTGACCGACAAGTGGACGGGCTACTCACCCCTAAACGAGACGTATCAAATCACGCAGGAAAAGAGCAGGGGTGGGGAAAATTTCGAGCTGATGCATCGTTATATTCAAGGTTTAAAATCTTGGTTAAGGGGCATTTACCATCATGTTGACTCCCGTTATCTACAGGTTTATTTAGATGAATATTCGTTTAGGTTTAATCGAAGTTTATGGAAAGAATCTATCTTCGATAAACTTATTCAAAGAATGGTTAAGGCAAAACCACTAACTTATAAAACGCTGATTATCAATGTCAGCACTTAAATCTGAAATTCTATCATTTTATTTCTTGGTTAGCCATTATTTAACAACAGCCACTATTTGGCGAACAAACGGCTTTGGGTTTGGCCAATGAGCTAAGTCTTACTCTCAACTTTTCGGGGGGAATCCCGCAACTATCGGGGGCCAAGCAAGTGGTCGTGGTGGGCAGCAACACAAAATTGTCTCCGTCAAAATCAAGGTGGAACTTGCCAATGGTTTCATCCTGATACTCTACCTCGATTTCTGCATCTTCAATCCCCAGCTTCTGTTCAGACAGCAGAATGATGTCCAGCAACTTTTTTGGGTTGAGTTTGTGATCAAAATCGTTGGCATTCCAGAGTTGGAACCCTACTTTCTCTTCGGTGCGGACCGTGCCACCACAGTCAATAAAATGTTTGGTGATTTTACCCACTTCCGTCACATGGAAATGCGCTGGTACAAAGGTTCCGTTTGACAAACGAAAAGATACATTTTCCAAGTTTGGCAAAATGTTTTTTACGGCTGATAGTTTCATATAGTAGTTTTTAGCGGATTAACAACAATTCAATTGCTGGTTTTTTAGTGTTTCGGTAATTTGTTTCAAGAAGTCGGACAACTCGTTGATGCTTTCTGTCTTGAGGCAATAACAGACCGAAGTGCCCTCGACCGTTCCCTGAATAATGCCGACATTTTTCAGCTCTTTCAGATGTTGTGAAACTGTTGGTTGGGCCAAGGGCAGTTCGTCCACCAAATCACCACAGATACAAGTCTGGGCAGTGAGCACGTATTCTACGATGGCCACTCTTGCCGGATGGCCGAGGGCCTTGAGCAAACTGGCGATACGATTCTGCTTGTTGGTAAAATGATCGGTTTTGGTTACT
>JAYUVL010000473.1:0-6666 GCA_043754075.1 Cytophagales bacterium
CGACTGGGAGTTGGCCATCGAGGGCCACACCGACAACTCGGGCGATAGCAGCCATAACCACCAACTCTCCAAGCTCCGGGCCGAGGCAGTGGCCGACTACTTGGCCACCGTGGGCATTCCTCGGGCGCGCACTCATGCCCGAGGGTGGGGGGCCGCCCAGCCCCTAGTGCCCAACACAACTCCTGTCCGGCGCCGCCGCAACCGCCGGGTACAGATCAAACGTAAGGGATTCAAACAATTGGATGGATCTTGGCGGCCCAAGTGATGAAGCAGAGAAAAAGTCTGAACGCTACCGGCATTTTTGTTTACTGAAAATCAAATGACTCACATGCCCCCATTCTACCCAAAGAATGCTCTTTTCTTGTATTTTACGTGGTCTTGGTTTTGCGAAATGAGCTACTTTAATAGGCTTCCGATGGTGTTTTCCACTCCTATCCCTTGACTTGCTATTGCCGCGTCTTCCGTTTTGCTGTTTGACAAAAATTGGGGTACTGTAGCAATGCAGCTCTTCCAACAGCGTTTTGGGGTAAAACTCCCAGCTAACGGGATGGGGCTAGCACGTTGCCACCGGCCAAAATATGCTCCACGATCCGATCGGCATGGCCCCGGGAATTTTCAATGAACCACTTGTTGGTTTCTAGGCCGCCGCAGGCCACCCCGGCCAAGTAGATGCCCCGTTGATTGGTCTGGTGGGTGACGGGGTCATACTCGGGATGCATCTGCTCATCTTCGGCAATGTTGATCCCCGCCATGCGGAACAAGGTGAAATCGGGCTGGTAGCCGGTCATGGCCAAAACAAAATCATTGGGCAAGGTGAGCGGGCCTTCGGGGGTGGCCAGATCAATTTCCCGCTCCCGGATGTGGGTAATCTCCGAATTAAAATAGGCCCGGATACTGCCTTCTTTGATCCGGTTCTCGATGTCGGGGCGCACCCAGTACTTCACGCCCGGCCGGATGCCCTCTTCCCGGATCACCATGGTCACTTCGGCCCCTTTGCGGTAGGTTTCCAGGGCGGCATCCACCGCCGAGTTGGCCGCTCCCACCACCACCACTTTTTGGAAAGCATAAGGGTGGGCTTCATCAAAATAGTGCCGCACTTTGGGCAATTTTTCGCCCGGAACGTTCAGCCAGTTGGGCAGGTCGTAAAATCCGGTGGCCAAGATCAAATGCGGGGTTTGGTAAACCGACTTGTCCGTTTTGATGATGATGGGCAAATGGGGGCCGGCGGGCCGGATCTCCTCCACCCGCTCGTACAAGCGCAGGCGAAGTTTCCAGACGGCAGCCACCCGGCGGTAATAGTCCAATGCTTCGCGACGGGTTGGCTTGTCACCGTGCGAAATAAAGGGCACACCCCCAATTTCCAAACGCTCCGAAGTGGAGAAAAAGGTCATATTGACCGGGTAGTGATAAATCGAGTTGACCAAACAGCCCTTCTCAATAATCGCGTAGCTGAGCCCCGCTTTTTGGGCGGCAATGCCACACGCCATGCCAATGGGGCCACCCCCAATGATAACCACGTCATATTGTTCCATGCTGGTACCTTTTTGGGGCAAAGGTACGAAATTGGGGACTGGTTTGCCCAAGTTGCTTCCAGCCCACCCGCCCGCCTTACTTTTGTTTTCGGATGTAAATATTCCCGTTCATGTTTTTGAACACCAACTCCGGGCCACGGCCATTGATCTTGCCCACCACGGAGTTGTCCAAACTGACCCGGTTGCACCAAGGCTACGCTCGTGGTCGAGGTGCTGCAAGTAGTTGGGCCGTTTTCGGAAAGGTGAACTTGGGCAATGGTTACCAAGAAGTCCCAAAAAATTAATCTATTTCCAAAGCCATACCTAACCAATTTAGCCAACAAGTGGTAAATTGAAAAGAAGTTGGATGCTGGACACAAAACCTAAACACGTTCCACGCGTTAATTATCAGACAGACAAACATGGTTTTCCGCAAAAGCCCACCGCTATGAAAAATATATGGGTTATCAGCTTGTTTTTTTTCGGCCTGAATGCGGCCGTGGCCCAGACCGAAGTGAAAGGGGTACTGCGTGGCTACGTGTACAGTGCCGACGACCAAAAGCCGCTTCCATTCGCCAATGTGTTCATCAGCAATAGCTTATCTGGCACTTCTACCGATGCCGAAGGTTATTTTGTGATGAAAAATGTGTCCCCGGGAAACCAAGAACTGGTCGTTTCTTTTGTTGGCTACAACATCGTGAAAGCTGGCATCCGGGTGAAGGCCGGGGAAAATGATCCGCTGAGCATATTGCTAAAACCCAATGTGACCGAACTGGACGAAGTGGCAGTACGGCCCAAGACCAATACCGAGATCCGCCGCGAAGTCCGGCTCAAGGCCAAGGAATACGATCGGCACTTGGGCTTGTTCCGCGATGTGTTCTTCGGGAGCACACTCAATGCGCTCAAATGTGAGGTCATCAATCCCGAGGTTTTGAAGTTTGAGGAAGACCGGGTGAAAAAGACTTTTTCGGTCACCGCCACTGAGATGATCGAGATCGAGAACCGGGCGTTGGGGTATAAAGTGTATTTCCTGCTCGAGGGTTTTTTGGTGCAGCAGTTGGGTTTCCGGTACGCTGGCCGAACCTTCTTTGAGGCCCTGACCCCAAAAAATGAGCGCGAAAAGAAAAGTTGGGAAAAACAGCGGCTGGACACTTTCAAGGGCTCGCTGCGGCATTTTCTCTTTGCGTTGGCTCAGAACAAATTGGGGCGCAATGGTTTCCGGGTGTACGAGATGGTGCAAAGTTCGCAGGGCGAAATAGAGGCCCCTGCTTATGATTTGAAAAAGATCTGGCGCAATGGCCTCCCGGGTGAAAATTACATCCACTTTGAGAAACCGATCCGGGTGGAATACCTCCCCAAGGCGGTGTTCCAGAATGGGATCCGGATCGCCCCATCCTCTTGGCTCCAAATGACGGTTCCCCTGGCCGTGTTTTACAGCAACGGCAATTTGCAAAACCCCTACGCCTTCACCAGTTCGGGCGAATGGAGCAAGTCGGGCATTGCCGATATGTTGCCTTTTGAATATTTGCCCCCTATCGGTTTGGAGATCGAGGAGGAAGAAAAATCGGCAAGCAACAAACATTGAAATTGGCTGGTCACTATCGCTTGCCAAGTTAGCACAAGTAGGTTTTGAGCGATTGACTGCGCGAAGTATGGCGAAGCCGCCGGATGGCTTTGTCCTTGATCTGCCGCACACGCTCGCGGGTAAGGTTAAACTTTTCGCCAATCTCCTCAAGGTTCAGCGAGGTCAGGCCGTCCAACCCAAAATAGAAGGCCACCACATCAGCTTCGCGCGGGGTCAGGGTGGAGAGTACCCGCTGTACTTCGCGCCGGAGTGAATCGGTCAGTAGGCCGGAATCGGGCGGGCTTTCCAGCCCATCTTCCATCACATCGAGCAGGTTGTTTTCCTCCCCTTGCTGAAACGGAGCGTCCATTGAAATGTGCCGCCCTGAGATTTTCATGGTTTCGGCCACTTCCGATACTGCGATTTCCAGTACTTCGGCCAGTTCTTCGGGCGATGGTTCCCGCTCGAAGCGCTGTTCCAAATCGGCAAAGGCCTTGGCCATTTTGTTGAGCGACCCCACCCGGTTCAGCGGTAGGCGCACAATGCGCGACTGCTCGGCCAAGGCTTGCAAAATGGACTGCCGGATCCACCACACGGCGTAGGAAATGAATTTGAAGCCCCGGGTTTCATCAAAACGCTGGGCCGCTTTGATCAGGCCCAGGTTGCCCTCGTTGATCAAATCGCCCAAAGTAAGCCCTTGGTTTTGGTATTGCTTGGCCACGGAGACGACAAACCGCAGGTTGGCTTTGGTGAGCCGCTCGAGGGCCTGCGCATCATTGTTGCGGATGCGCTTGGCCAGTTCTACCTCTTCGTCGGGACTGATCAGGTCAACCCGGCCAATTTCCTGAAGATATTTGTCCAAAGACTGACTCTCCCGGTTGGTAATCTGCTTACTGATTTTTAGCTGTCTCATCAAAATAGTAGGTGTACAGTGGAAAAAATTGAAGGAAGGTTGCTCAATCGTTTTTCATCCCAAAAATGTACTAACAAAAAATGTGAAAACAAGCTAAAATAGCAATTGGTAAAAAAATGGGGTTAACCCTCAGGCAGATAAACGGTTGATCCGGTAATTTATGGGGCAATCAGCGGTATTTCGGCAACGATTCTGAACTGCTGCTGCTGGCGGTCGTTGGCCCAAGTATAGAGGGCCAAACTGGTTGCCCGCAAGCGGATTGGGCAGGCGGTAGCCGATGCCAACCACTGCCGGGCTGCCGCTTGCCCAGCCTGGCCTGATCTTCGGTCGGGCCGGGCCACCGTGATGTGGGGCAGGGGCGAGCGCAGATCGGGCGGGCTGCCAGCCGCAGCCCAAAACACGCTGCGCCAAGCGTCCATCAAGGCTACTGCTTGGGCGTGGCCTTCTGCGATCGATAATGACAACGCAGTGATGTGCGCTGCCGAGGGCAGGCCCAGCAATTGGCCAGGTACTAAATCGAATGGAGCAAACCTGACCGTTCGCATTTGTGCCACTACCGCATCGGAGCTTCCGGGGAGCATGGGGCCCAAAAAAGCCACCGTCAAATGCAGATCGGCCGGGTGGAACAAGCGCAGGCCGGCCGGCACCGCACTGGCCCAAGGTTGTAACAGGGCCTCGGCGTGGATAGGGATGGCCACAAACCAATTGGGGGTGCTCGGCATCGGCGAAATTTTTGCTGAATTTAGCTCCATTTTAGTAACCTGGCAACTCCCCAATTTCAATCGGTGGGCTGCACAGAATGAGGCGGGCATTCAGTTGGTCAAATCAGGGGGGCCATTAGTTGTGGCTCAATTTCTGTGAAGGTACCATTGATCAAGCAGTAGGGGCACGTCCCCAAACGTACAATGATCACCCTTGGTTGATGATCATAAGGCAGGGTTGGGCAATATTTGTGATGGATCAACGCGGTGGCCAACAATGTATTCGATTCGTGATATCAACCGAATTTTGATCAAGCGCCAGTGGGGTAGCCCAGTGGGTGCTTTATGGAACACTCCATTTTTATCATCCGCGGCACACTAAAATTAGCAGACAGCAAAACCGGGCATTTGCTTCAAAGTTGGTTTTGGCCATCGCCAACCCCAAGTAGGTTGGGCCACAGAACCAGAAAACCAACCTCATTCTGGGAAGTGCTTGGCAAAACAACTAAAAGTTGAAACAATTAATAGTCAGCCCAACAAACGAACGCGAAAAACCATTTTATTTGGGCCTATTTCCCTCACTCCGGCAGCCACTGATGAAAAAAATCTTGCTTTGCTTGTTTGCCCTTGGCGCAACGGGATCAGTTTGGGCCCAATTGACCCTGATCGACGGACGCGCGCCACTCAACCGGTCTTTCTTTGAACCTGGCAAGGAAATCAGCCGAATCTTGATCGAGGCCACCCAATCTGGCCAAATCCAGCCATACTCCCTCGCATTTGACCGTCTTTTTCAAGCTGGGCAAGTGACCCCGCTGGCTCAGGCCGAATTTGCCAAACGGCTCATACTGAACGGAAACCAACCGGAAGCACCAGCAGACGATGCCGCTTGGGGAGATGAGCAGGCCGTATTGGGCCCAGTGCTTTGGCTGCCCCAAGATCTATGTCTGTTGGGGCTGGGCCAGGTGGCGGGGGCCAACTACTTAAGCCTATTTGTACCCGCTGATCTGGCTGCTCAGGGGAGTGAACCAGACCAAGCGCATTACTTGGCTTCTTTCCGCTGGGACGATTGTATGACTTTATTGGCCAATGATAAACGGGCAGTTTGGCTCCCACCCACGTTGACAAGTTTTGGTCATTTTGTCCAATTGAATGGGGATTCCCAAGCCGAACTGGCTGCTTTCCTCATTTTGGCTGGCCAGCAAGGCACGATCCCTGCCCATGCCCCCGATCAACGGCTGCTGACCACTGAGGAGTTTTCGGCCAGGCTGAAACGAGCCCGCCAGACGACCCCACCCCCCCCACTCGCGGTCATTGTGCGCGAGCGGGCCGTGCCCGATAGCAACCACTTCGCCTTTGTGCCCGAAGAGTTGGTGCTGGTGGCCGAAAATGCCACCGACCAAGGCCAAATGTACGAAGTGGCCAAATTCTCTTTTGTCGATTTCTGTGGGGTGGCCCAGCCCAAACTTTGGGCCAAGCAAGCCAATGCGCTGAGCTTCGGGGCAGCGCTCCAGCAGCAAATGTATGTGCCAATGGGCAGCTCCGCCCTCTTGGCAGCACCCACTGGCCCTGCCCCGCGCAGCCGGCTCGGCCAAACCCAATCGGCCGATCTGATCTTGGGCCAAGGACGCAACCAACCCCTGTTACGCAAGCGCAAAGAACTGGTACGCCTACTGCTGGATGCCCAGCGAACGGGAAAGATCCGGGCGTACCGTCGATGGCTCACCCCGGCTGGCGACAGCTCCCGGCTGCTGGACCGCGATGAAGTGGTGCGTGCGCTCACCGATACTTTGACGGGTAAATTACATGGTTTCCAAGCCCTCAACCGGATCGGCTGGGAAGAACGGGTCATGTTTGATGCCAACGGCCAGCACAAGACCTATGATCCCACCTATTTGGCGATTATTTTGCCCGCCGAATTGAACAATCGGACGGGGATTGACCAACCGGTGGCTTGGTTTGATCACGATGAGGTAGTGG
>JAYUVL010000474.1:0-2124 GCA_043754075.1 Cytophagales bacterium
CCAGTGACGAAGGCCGTTACCAAAATCATAAGGAATAGAGTGCCCGAACCATATTTTTCTTCCAGCATTGGCCCCAAAAGCAGAATAAAGGTAAAATTGCCCATGAGGTGGTTCCAGTCAGCGTGACCAATCACGTGGGAGAAAAGCCGGAAAAAGTCAACCGGATGAAAGCCGATCTCACCGTTGACCGCAAAATAGGGCATGATGTTCATGCCTGTACTGGTCTGTAGGAACAGCACAAAGGTGCTCAAAAAAGTATAGGTGAGCACTACTGGGGAGTTATATTGAATGCGCATCAGAGAAGGCTTTAGCACGAAAGTATCAACTACTGGCCAAAAGCCAAGCTTCTGCCTCTGCATAGTCAGCAAAAAACTGGTTATGAATCTCCAAACCGTTGACCTTGGCACTGGTGCTCACATTACTGGCGGCCATTTGCCCAAAAGCGGATGCAGGGGTGAGTATCGCTACTTTGCGCATGCCTGCTGCGATGGCCCGGGGCACCCAATTGGTGAAGATCCACGCTTGCTCTTCGGGCGCCACTGCCTTGACCATGGTTAGATCTTGGAACATCAGCGGGGTATTGCCTTTGGCATACTCGACCAGCAGTTCGTCTAACAAAGATCTCATCTTGAGACTAGGGACAAAGCCTTTCCATGCGTAGAAAAAAACGCGGCCATTGTTTCGCCATTCGGCTGTTAGATAGTTGTTGTTAATGATTTCGGTTGTCATGAATGCAAATTAATTAATAGTTTCAATAAAATGGGTATCCGTTGTTTTGTTTTCAATCGGCTGACTTCCTAATGGTTGACAAGCCGATGGTGCGTTGGTAGTTGTGCTGCACAATTGGTATAATAGAACCCTAATCAAGTCAAATTGTTGGCTTGTGGAAATATAAAAGAAAAGATCAGGCACCAAATAGAAAATAAAACCCCGTTTTTGTTGTTTAGAGATAAAGCCGCTTACTTTACGGCAATATAAAACTTTGTTCACAAATGGATTTTGGCTCAAACCGCCCCACCCAGCTTTCGCTCCCCGAAATGCAGGATAAAATTAAGGCTGTATATAATGAAGTAGGCAAGATAGTGGTCGGGCAGCGTTATATGCTCAACCGGCTCATGGTTGGCCTTTTTACCAACGGCCACATTTTGTTGGAGGGGGTTCCCGGTCTGGCCAAAACCTTGACAGTAAATACGTTGGCCCAAGTATTGCACCTCGATTTCCAGCGGATTCAGTTCACACCCGACCTGCTTCCTGCCGATTTGGTCGGCACGATGATCTACAATCAGCGAAATGGCGAATTTGAAGTAAAAAAAGGGCCAATCTTTGCCAATATTATTTTGGCTGACGAAGTGAACCGTTCCCCCGCCAAGGTGCAGTCGGCCTTGCTGGAGGCCATGCAAGAAAAACAAGTGACCATTGGGGAAACCACTTTCATATTGGACAGACCCTTTTTGGTATTGGCCACTCAAAACCCGGTGGAGCAAGAAGGCACTTATCCGCTGCCCGAGGCCCAGTTGGATCGTTTCATGCTGAAAATATTTGTCAATTATTTAGACAAAGAGGCTGAACTAGAAGTAATGCGCCGAATGTCAAACCTAACTTTTGATGTCAAGGTTTCCCCCATTTTGAGCAAGAGCGAGATTTTTCAGATCCGGGATGAGATCAACAAAGTCACTATTTCTGAATCGCTCGAAAAATACATCATTGAACTGGTGTTTGCCACGCGCAAGCCCAAGGATTATGGTCTTACCGAAGTGGCCCACTTTGTTCAGTACGGAGTGTCGCCCCGGGCCAGTATCAACATGAACCGGGCGGCCAAGGCCATTGCGTTTTTCGATGGTCGGGATTATGTACTGCCCGAGGACATCAAAGAAATTGCTTTTGATGTGCTCAACCACCGCCTCATCCTCAATTATGAAGCCGAGGCCGAGGGCATTTCCAGCAAGGAGATCATAGATATGATTTTGAAAAAGGTGCCGATCAATACCTAGAACGGAAAACTAGCTAGTTGAGTAGACTTAAAAAACTGATCGGCAGTTGTATAAGTGAACATAGTTCAACTTCTACTTTATTGGCTTTCATCGATATACCAAACCCCAACTTGATCTAGATCAAGTTGGGGTT
>JAYUVL010000475.1:0-2080 GCA_043754075.1 Cytophagales bacterium
ATCCGTGCTTTCACCTCGTTTTTCCGCACGTATCACCCCTCCCACCACCTCAATGACCCCAACGGAGCCCTGAACACCAGCCTCGTTGGCATCAACCAACCCACGCGAATCGGCAAAGCGATGGTGATACCCGGCGATGTGGTGCTGGGCCGGGATGGCGGGGTGATCTTCGTCCCGCCCCATTTGGTGGAAAAGGTGGTGCAAACGTCCGAAATCGTTCGCCTACGGGACATGTTTGGGCACTTGCGCCTGCGTGAACAGAAATATACCCCGGGGCAAATTGATTCGCGTTGGTCGGATGACATTGAAAAAGATTTTTCCAAATGGCTCAACGACCACATCGATAAACTACCCGTCCCCAAAGCCCAAATCCAAGAATTTTTAAAGGGGAGGACTTGGTGAGCACTGGTTGGGCGGAGTTTAGCTTCACCCCATGACCAATCAAGCCCGAGGATGATGGCCAAGTTACCCGCTTGCATGGAGGGGCCAGTTGGCGGGCCAATGAGATCTATCGAAATTTTAGTTAACCACCATTTGATTTTTTAGTCGCTCAACACTTTTAAAATGAACACATCAACAAACCGACGGTCTTTTTTGACAAAAGCGGCATTGGCCAGTGCCTTGGGCGCAGCCACGCCCTTTATGAGTTTTGGCAAAGAACTGGAAAGGGCGGTGGATCACTCCCCGATCATGTCCCGCCCATCTGATCTAAAAATCACCAATATCAAATGTGGCTATATCCGGGCAGGGCATAGCCTTTTTGTCAAAATTTACACCAATCAAAGCATTTGGGGGTGCGGCGAAGGGGTGGACGCCACGCCTGGCACTTATCATCTGGTAAAAATGCTCGGCAAGCGCATTGAGGGCAAGAACCCGCTGAATGTCAACCGCTTGTTTGAGGATCTTCGCCGATCGGGCTTTTTTGAAGGGGCCCAGTCCGGGATGTTCGTATCGGTGCTCACGGCCATTGAAACTGCCCTTTGGGATCTCGCTGGCAAAGCCCTCAATGTGCCGGTGTATCAATTGCTGGGGGGCAAATTCCGGGACAAAGTGCGGGTTTACTGCGATACTGCCCTCTACCAGAACAAGTTGCCCACTCCCGCTGACTTTGCCGATGCGGCCACTCAAGCCGTAAAAATGGGGTTCAATGCCCTCAAATTTGACATTGACCAACAGAATGACCCCAACAAACACGACGTGTACAATTGGACGGCGAGCCGGCCAGAGTTGCAGCGGATGTATGATCAGATCGCCGCTGCTCGGGCCGCAGTTGGCAATAAGGTTGATATCTGTGTTGATATGCACGGGCGGTACGACGCCACCACTGGCAAACAAGTCGCCAAACTGTTGGAGCCACTCAACTTAATGTGGCTGGAGGAGCCGATCCCGGCGGAGAACATTGAGGCTTACCAGCACATTACAGCGGAAACCTCCACCCCCATCTGCGCGGGCGAAAACTTGTACCTCGCCCACGGGTTTCGCCGGTTACTGGAGCTGGGCGCGGTCGATATCATCATGCCCGATCTACAAAAGGCGGGTGGCTTGGGCGAGGGGCAGCGGATTGCCAACTTGGCCAACCTGTACTATGTGCCCTTTGCCCCGCACATGGTGGCTTCCTACTTGGGCGCCATGGCGTCGGCGCACGTGTGTGCATCAGTTCCCAATTTTTTAATCTTGGAATGGCAAATTTACTTTCACACCAACCCGATGTTCAAAGAAATTGTCACTTTTGAGGGTGAGATGGTCAAGGACAGCTACATCACAGTTTCGGAAAAGCCCGGGATCGGCGTGGAGATCAACGAAGAAGGAATGCGCAAATATGCCCAAGAAGGCGTGCCTTTTTTTGAGTAGGCACGGTTTGGCTGCTAATGGCACAACTGCCCAGCTTTTTTTACAACAACAAGAGAATGGCAACCGATCCGTTCTACATTTACCAAACGAGCCGCCGCATCATTAGCGGTGGCTCGTTTGGTATGTTCCGTCTTTCACAAGTTTTTAGTGGCACAATGATGACCAATAGAATATCATTAAATGCGCAATTGGGCGATAAGATCCTGCTATTCTTCTATCCTCAATGATA
>JAYUVL010000476.1:0-2975 GCA_043754075.1 Cytophagales bacterium
TTCAAAAACTTAATATTCAATTAGTTAAAATGAAACCTCGCGTTTTGATCGGCTTATGCTTGAGCTAAACAACCACAAAACCTTCTCAAGGCTCAACCAATCAAACGTAAAGAGCTTGAAAAATGGGCCATTTTAATTAAATTATTGGTAATCAAATATTTATAAATCCAAAACATGTTCTTAGGAAAGGGGCCTAGTTGGTAATTCGGGGAGCGGCAGGCGGGCCCCTGAACCGTACCCACTGCGCTTACTGGCTGCGGGCCACCCTAAAACCAAAGAAAGGGCCGGTCTCATCGGGCATGTTGCTGATCCGGATGGCCACACGGTTGTCGCCCGCGTAGTTGATCCATGAGCCGCTGCGCATTACCCGCATGGATCCATGGCGCGGGCCTTGGGGATCTTTTTCGGGGCTGTTGGCATAGTAGTCCTCATTGAACCAATCGCCCACCCACTCCCAAGCATTGCCCGTCATGTCGTACAACCCCACTTCATTTGGTTTTTTGAGGCCAACTCCGTGGGTTTGCTTTTTGGCGTTCAGGTCGTACCACGCCACTTCTTCAATGGCATTGGAGCCCGCATATTTTCTTTTTTTGGTCAGTTTGCCACCCCGGGCGGCAAATTCCCATTCGGCTTCAGTGGGCAAGCGGTACTTTTGATTGGTTTTCTTGGCCAACCAATCGCAATACGCGGCAGCATCTTTCCAGTTCACATTGATTACGGGATGGTTGTCCTGCCAGCCCCATTTGGGCTCTTCGGGCATGGCCCGGCCCGTTGCTTCGCAGAATGTACGGTATTGGGCCACGGTGACCTCATACTTGGCCATGTAAAATGAACTTACCGACACCTTGTGGATCGGCCGCTCTTCCACTTCCCCATCTTCGCTGCCCATCAGAAAACTGCCCCCATCCACCAGCACCATTTCAGGCTGGAGAGGCAAATCTTTGGTCGGGGCAGCAACCGCGACGGGCCCCGCAACCCGTTTAGACTGATTGCCCAATTGCTGGGCAATCAACTGGCGGCTAATAGTAATTATTGAAAAAAAAATTAATATGCAAATCAAGCGTATGACCATGGCAGCTCCTTTGTTGAAAATTAAAACATGGAACAACAAACAGGATAGTTTATTGGTAACAGACGAATGAACAATAAACATACCACAGCCCCGGTCACGTAAGTTATTTGGGGAAAAGGCATTACTCAAAATCTGGGTACAAGAGGTAAGGCTTCCGCAGGACCCGGTATTTGGCCAGATCGGCCTGCCAAGTAGCCCGGATGCTCGTTTCGCTCATGCCCTGTTCTATCTGTTGGCGCAGGGCCTTGGTCCCGGCCAGCTTGGTGAAAAACGGGTTGAAAAACTTGGACTTGTCGCTGGCGGTGCGGTAATACTCAATCAGCGGGTCGAGGGTAAAGCGGTGTTTCCAGGGATCGCTCTGCCGGAAATCCGAACCAAAGCACAATTTTCCTTTGTGGGGCGGGTTGGCCGACCCGGCGGCACTGTCGGGAGTGAACCGAAAATCTTGTTTGGGGTACCCCGGGTAACCGATGATTTGGAACGGGCTGTCGGTGCCCCGGCCCACGCTCACCACTGTGCCCTCAAAAAGGCACAGCGTCGGGTAGAGGGCAACGGCCCGGTCGTTGGGCAGGTTGGGGGAAGGCTGGATGGGCAATGCATAACGCGATTTATGGGTGTAGCTTTTGCAAGCGATCACGACCAAGGCGCACTTCTTTTTGCCCTTGAGCCATCCTTCCCCGTTGATCATCTGGGCCAGTTCGCCCACGGTCAGGCCATGTACCACCGGGATGGGGTGCATGCCCACAAATGAGGGGGTGTCCAACTGGAAGATTGGCCCGTCGATATACCATCCGTTGGGATTGGGGCGGTCAAAAACGACCAGCTGTTTGCCTTGCTCGGCGCAGGCCTCTTGCACATAATGAAGGGTGCTGATGTAGGTATAAAACCGGGTACCGACGTCTTGAATGTCAAAAATAACTACATCAATATCGGCAAGTTGATCGGCAGTCGGTTTGTAATTTTTGCCATAAAGCGACACGATGGGCAACTTGGTTCTGGGGTCCAGGCCATCGCTTATTTTTGCCCCAGCATCGGCATTGCCCCGGAAACCGTGCTCGGGCGCAAATATCTTTTTGATCTCAACACCCAAGGCCAGCAAGGTGTCCACCAAATGGGTTTTGCCAATGGTAGCGGTGTGGTTGACGGTCAGGGCGACGCGCTTGCCCTTGAGCATGGGCAGGTAGCGGGTGGTTTGCTCGGCCCCGGTCATGATGGTCTGGGCAGCGGAGGATCGTACTACAACCAAAAGCAGGCCCATTACAATGGCCCTAATGGCAGATATGGCAGAGAGATTCATAGGTAACGATTGAATATTAGCGCAAAAGCAAAAAAGGTAATCCAAAAAAAGTGGGAATTTTTGTCTTAATTTGTTGGTAAAAGAGTTTGGAGCGGGGTATCTGACCACAAATTCTGTGTTACAAAGCTAACTCATAAAAGTGAATAACGTACTCTGGTTTATCGCCCAGCGCCTCAGCCACAGCAAAGGCAACCGGTTTTCCTCGCTCATCACCCAGATCGCGATTGGCAGCGTGGCCATTGGGTTGGCGGCCATGATGCTCTCTTTTATGATTTTCAAGGGCTTTCGCCAAGAAATCCAAGACAAGATATTCAGCTTTGCCGCCCACTTGACCGTTTCCAAGTTTGACATCAACAATTCCGTCGAGGGCTCGCCCCTCAACACCAAGACCAAACTGGCCCTGAATCCCCAGCGGATCCCCGATATTGAGCGGCTGCAATTGGTGAGCAAAAAGGCGGCCCTGCTCAAAACCGATGAAGAGGTAATGGGGGTGATTTTGAAAGGGGTGGGGCCTGATTTTGATTCGGCACGCTTTAACCGCAATCTGGTGGCGGGGCATTTCTTGGCCTTTCCCGACTCGACCAATTCCAACGATTTGGTCATCAG
>JAYUVL010000477.1:0-14139 GCA_043754075.1 Cytophagales bacterium
TATCGGGCTGGCATGCTGGGCGGCATCGGTGGCTACCAAATGTTCATATAAAGTCCATTCGCCTTTTTCGTACACGAGGGCCGTCAGGTTCTCGACCCAGTCCCCGGAGTTGAGGTAGCGCACTTTGCCCTGTTGGGTAACAATGTCTTTCATCACCGGCTGGTGGATGTGGCCGCAGATAAAACAATCATAGCCCTTTTCAATGGCCAAATCAGCGGCCAACTTCTCAAAGTCATTGATGTATTTGACCGCCGTTTTTACGCTGTCTTTCACCCGCTTGGACAAAGACACCTTGCTGTATCCCAGCCATTCCGACAAAAAATTAATCATTTTATTGATCACAATCAGCGTATCGTAGCCAATTGCCCCCAACTTGGCCAGCCATTTGGCATATTGCATGGACACATCGAACACATCACCGTGAAAGATCCAATGCTTTTTGCCGTCCAAGGTGAGGAGCAAACGGTTCTGGAGGCGAAAGTTGCCAGCATCAATCCGCGGCAAGCGACGCAGCAGTTCATCGTGGTTCCCGGTCAAGTAATAAACCTTGGTGCCATTGGCCATCATCTTAAAAATCCGCCGGATGACCTCAAAGTGGGACTTGGGGAAATACCGCTTGCTAAATTGCCAAATATCAATGAAGTCACCGTTGAGGACCAATATCCTCGGTTTGATACTCTTCAAATAAGCGAGCAGTTCTTTGGCGTGGCAACCATAGGTACCCAAATGGGTATCGGAGATAATGACTACTTCGGGGCGACGTTTCTTGTTGTTTCTCACCGAGCAAAAAATTACTTGCTGACACCCAATAGTATAAGTAACAGCAGTGTTCAGCAAAGGTAGGCAAAGCGGCACGCCGAAACTTGAAAATCGTTTTTTGAAACTGTTAAATTTGAGATCGAACTGTTAACCTTTTATTAACAACCGTTTTTCTGCCACACCTAGCCTTGCCACTGACCTTTGGCAATGTGTGCGGGCGGGCATCTATTTTTCCTCCTTGCTTACTGGCCAGTTTCCATCATTTTGCCCACTGGTGGCCGTCCATCAGCCACGTTAAAAAAAATATATTATAAAAAAGTAAGAAGGTATTTGGTTTTATCATTTTTAGTTGGCAACTTTGTAGCAAATATTTCATTTACAATTCAATCTATTTTAATGAAAACTGGTAAAGTAAAGTTTTTCAACGATTCCAAAGGTTTTGGTTTTATCGTTGACGATGAGTCTCAGAAAGAAATCTTTGTTCACATTAGTGAAGTACAAAGCGGTCAAACCCTGTACCAAGAAGATTCAGTTTCTTACGATGTCCAAATGGGCAAAAAAGGTTTGAACGCCGTTAATGTGAAGAAAATCTAGTTTCGTCACCTATCGAGTCTCAAATATTTTGCTTTTACAAAATCCCGGCTGGTATCACCAGTCGGGATTTTTGTTGCCCCGAACACCAATCAGCGTCTTTTTTGGGGCATTTTGCGTTATTTAGTGGCCTAAACGCTTAAACGACACCATGAGTAAACGGATTGTGGCCATTGTGCCCATGCGCCATAACAGCGAGCGCGTTCCCGGCAAGAACTACCGGTCCTTTAATGGAAAACCACTTTTTGAGCATGTGGTTAGAAACCTGCTCATGGCCGAGGGGGTCAGCCAAGTGGTGATTGATACCGACAGCCCGACCGTCATGGAATATGCCCGACAACACTTCCCGCAAGTGGTGCTGCTCGAGCGCCCTGCCCACCTGCGCGATGGCAGCATCCCGATGAACGATGTCCTGCTCAACATTACCCGCCAAGTTGAAGCTGATTTTTATTTGCAAACCCACAGTACCAACCCGCTTTTGAGTGCCGAGACCATTGGCCGGGCAGTAAGTTTTTTCTTGGCCCACTACCCCATTTTCGATTCACTCTTCTCGGTGACGCGGTTGCAAACGCGCCTGTGGGACTCGCTGGCCCGGGCAGTGAACCATAACCCCGCCATTTTGCTCCGCACCCAAGATCTTCCCCCCATTTACGAGGAGAATTCGTGCCTCTACATTTTTGAGAAAACGACCTTGGAACAAAAACACAACCGGATCGGTAGCCGTCCTCACCTTTTTGACATTGAACGGCACGAAGCCTTAGATATTGATGAAGAAATTGACTTTTTGGTTGCTGAAATGGTGCACCGGGTCAAATATCCCAGTTAGCCGATGGCCATTGCGGCAAACCTCGCGCCGGTGGGCCAAAACTCCACGGTTCAATCTGAGTGAAGCAAGTTTGCCATCTGCCGATAAATCAAGAAAGCCTACTAAATACATCCACAAATGAGCAATCCCACCCCTAAATCCGGCCGCACCGAACTGGCCTCCATTGGTGAATTTGGCCTGATCGACCGCCTCCGGGCCAAAACCGTTCTGCGCAATGCCAGCAGCCTGCGGGGCATTGGCGATGATGCCGCCGTGATTGACTTGCCGGGCGATGAATGCTTGGTCGTCACTACCGATATGCTTTGCGAAAACATCCACTTTGACCTCACTTTCCACCCATTGGCCCACTTGGGCTACAAAGCCGTGGCGGTCAACGTGTCAGACCTGGCGGCCATGAATGCCCGGCCCGAACAGATCACGGTCAGCCTGGGCCTTAGCAACCGCTTCTCGGTGGAAGCCATCGAGTCGCTGTACGAAGGGATTTGGGCCGCCTGTGAAAACTACAAGGTGGACTTGGTGGGCGGCGATACCGTGTCTTCGCAAAGTGGATTGGTGATTTGTATCACCGCGATTGGCCGAGTCAACAAAAACAATATCACTTACCGAAATACCGCCAATAAAAGTGATATTATTTGCGTAACTGGTGACTTGGGAGCGGCTTACCTAGGGTTACAGATCTTGCTCCGCGAAAAAGCCGACTATTCGGCCAATCCCCAGATGCAGCCCGAACTGGCGGGCAAAGACTACGTGCTGAGCCGCCAGCTTCGGCCCGAGGCCCGCACCGACATGGTGTATGAACTGGCCGATCTGGGCGTGGTGCCCACCTCGATGATCGACATTTCCGACGGGCTGGCCTCCGAACTGCTCCACCTTTGCCAACAATCGGGCTTGGGCGCCCAGATCTACGAGGACAAATTGCCCATTGACAAAGAAACCTACGATGTGGCGATCAACGATTTCAAGCTCACGCCCTCGGTGTGTGCGTTGAACGGCGGCGAAGATTATGAACTGCTGTTCACCATCCGGCAAGAAGATTTTGAGAAAGTAAAAAATCACGCCGATCTTTCGTTCATCGGCTATATGCAGGAAAAAACGGCCGGCGTGAACATGCGCACCACCGGTGGCAACCAAGTGGAGGTGCAAGCCCAAGGCTGGACTCATTTCAAGAAATAATTTATAGGCACTTCGCCCCGGTCAATTTTTCGCTCGCTGCCCACAGTTCGGCCGCAAACCGGTCGTTGGAAGCCGTGCCCGAGGGCGAAATGGCTTTTTTCTTGTTAAAGTATTGGCCGGTCACGGTAGCAACTTGGGGCGAGGTAGCCAAGTAAATGGAGGTTTCGGCGCCCTGTTCCACGCTGATAAAGAACGGCTTGAGCAATTTGAACATCCAGCCGAACCATCCGTTGGCATCTCCCCCAAAATTGGAATTGACCCCGCCTGGGTGCAAACTGTTGGCTGTAAGGTTGAGCTTGGCCGCCGTCAACCGCTTGGCCAGTTCGCGGGTAAACAAAATATTGCACAGCTTGGAAAGACAATATGCTTTGATGCCCGAGTAGCCAGTGGCCAGTTGAAGATTGGCCAGATCAAATTTAACCCCAAAGCGGTGGGCCTCCGAAGCTACATTGACAATGCGACCCGCAATCCCAGATTGGGCCGCCGTTTGGCCCATCAGTGGCAGCAGCAGGGCAGTGAGAAGAAAATAGCCCAAGTGGTTGACCGCAAAAGCGGTCTCCAGGCCATCGGGGGTTTGGGTCCGTTCGTTGCCCGCCAAAAAACCAGCGTTGTTTACCAGCACGTGCAATGCTGAATAATTGGCCAAAAATTGGGCTGCGGCCTGACGGATTTGGGCCTGCGAGGAGAAGTCGACCACGATAATGGCCACCTTCGAGTTGCCCGTTTGGGCAATGATGGCCTGGCGGGCTGCCTCTGCTTTGGCCTGATTGCGGCACATCATCACGACCGTGGCCCCGCGTTTGGCCAGTTCAGTGGCCGTCACTTTCCCAATGCCGGCATTGGCCCCGGTGACAATACAAACTTGATCTTTCATCTGGTTAAAACCGATCACCCCCAACGATTGTTCACCCGATGTTTGGCCCAACGCTTGGTTTTGCCCATTCATTTCGCACATTTGTGTTATGTCAGCCATTGCCCAGCCGCGCGAAACGGCGCCCATTTTGCCCTTCTTGCACCAAGTGGCCGAGCAGCTCTTGGGCAACCGCTCGCCCGAGGAGCTGATGCGGCTCTCCGATTGCCACATCGTGCTGCCCACTAGGCGCGCGTGCCTGTACATGAAGCACTACTTGGCCCGATTGGCCGGCCAAACTTTTTTTGCCCCGGAGATTTTGGCAGTGGATGATTTCATTGCCCAGATCACGGACAAGATTATTCCCGATGGAGTAAGCCTCCTTTTTGAGCTGTACGAAAGCTACAAGCAATTTGACCATTCGCCCGATCACAATTTGGATCGTTTTGCGCCCCTCGGTTCTGCCATTTTGAGCGATTTCAATTTATTGGACAAAAACTTGGTGCCCGCCAACGATCTTTTTGATTATCTGGAGGAAGCCAAGGCCATTGATCGCTGGGCCGAGGAATTGGGCGAAGCACCCGACAGCCTCCGCGAACGCCTCCAAGGGCGCAGCACCATCACTTCCTACTACGAATTTTGGCATTTCCTCAAACTGACTTATCACCATTTCCGCCATAAACTGCTCGAAAAAGGAGCGGCTTACATGGGTTTGGCCTATCGAACGGTGGAGGAGAACCTGGATCAAACCGTAGAACGGAACCACCTCACCAAGATTGTTTTTGCTGGGTTCAACCAATTGTCCAAATCTGAGGAATCCATCTTTGCCCAACTCCAACAGCGGGGGCTGGCCGAAGTGTATTGGGATACCGACCGGTTCTACATTTTTGGGGCACCAACCCAGAATCGGGCTGATGAACTATCTGCGCTCCCCTCACAGCACGAAGCCGGCCATTATTTCCGCAAGTACTTGCGCCAAGGCCTGCTCAAGGTGGGCAACACGCCCCTGACCCGTTTGGGCGATTTGATTGCCCACCAGCCAAAAGAAATCCGGCTCATCGGGTGCAGCAACAAAGTGGCCCAAGCCAAGTTGGCGGGCGATTTATTGGCCACCGAAATCCGCCGTTTAGTGGCCGAGGGCACCCTGGACGAGTTCCGCAAAACCCTCAACCACACCGCCATCCTGCTGCCCGACGAGTCCCTGCTGATGCCCATGCTGCACTCGCTACCCGTGCTCACCAAAGCGAATGATGGCATCGACTTTGCGCTCAAGGACTACATCAACGTCACGATGGGGTTGTCAATGGACAAAACGCCGTTGTTCAACCTGATCGATGACCTGTTTGCGATGCAAGATAATTTTGCGGTGGGCGAGCAAAGGGAAACCTTGGTGTATCACAAAGACGTAGTCAAATTGTTGCGCCATCCCTACATCCAATATTCGGCCTATTACCAAACCCACTTTGACGCGATCCAAGACCAGCTCAAAAAGATCAATGATGACAATCAAGTGTATGTCCCATTGACCGATTTATGGCAAAAAGGCAATGAAATTGCCCAAATATCGCCCTTGGCATTGAGCCATTCGGCTGGGGAAGGCGCTAACGGGGGGCAGAATGTCAATTTTTACCAAACCCTGTTCCGCTCGTGGGGCGACAGTACCGAAGCCGCGTTGCAAAACCTCTATGACCTGACGGCCACCCTCCACCGCTTGTTCGACGGGGAAAACAACATTTTGGAGAGCGAATACTTATTGACCCTCTATGGTTTGCTCAAACGGATCGATACCGTGCTTGGCCCTTACAAAAAGGGCTTGAGTGTGCGCACTTTTCGTTTTTTCTTGTACGAGACCATCCGCACGGCAATCGTGCCGTTCACTGGCGAACCGTTGAGCCCGGTCCAGTTGATGGGGATGCTGGAAAGCCGCTCGCTGGACTTCACCCACGTAATCGTGCTCTCGTGCAACGAAGGCGTGCTGCCCAAGGGCAAACTGACCAATTCGGTGGTGCCGTTTGAAATGCGCCTGCGCCACGGAATGCCCACCCATACCGAAAATGACGCGACTTTTGCCTACACTTTTTACCGGCTGTTCCACCGTGCCCAACGCATCACCCTGATCTACACCACGGCCACTTCCTCCACCATGGGCACTTCGGAAAAGAGCCGTTTCCTGACTCAGATCGAGGCCGAAATGAAATATTTTGCCCATGTCCAACTCGATAAACAGCAGATGGTCCTGGCCCTGCCCGAAAGCGACCGGGCGTTGTTGGAAGTAGAAAAAACCGAGGCCATTCTCATCAAAATCAAAGACTATCTCCAGCACAAAGTCACTCCGTCGGCCATCAATTTGTATGTACGCGACCCGCTGGCCTTTTTCCAGCGCTACATCCTCAAGCTGGATGAACCAACCGAACTCGAGGAGGAAATGTTGGTGCGGACTTTTGGTACCGTGATCCACGATTTCTTGGATCAGGTGCTCAAAAAGTATGAAACCCACGAAATAACGACCGCTAATTTAGCAGCCATTTGTGCCCGTGATGAAGAAAACCAACAACTGCTGGACGAGATCATCAAAAAATACAAACCCGGGATGATCACCGATCGGGGCAAAAACTTTATCCTCAAAAAGGTAGCTGGTTTTTTGCTCCAAACTTTTCTGACCAAAGAAGCTGGCCGAGCCCCGTTTTTCATTGTGCAGCAAGAAACCAAAATGGAGTCGGTGTTAAAAGTGGATGTGGCAGCGGGCGATCCGGTCAATGTTCGGCTGGAAGGAACTGCCGACCGGATTGACTTAAGAGAAAATAAATTGCGTATCATAGACTACAAAACTGGATCTTACGAAAAAGGTGATCTAAAAGCAGCTACCTTGCAAGACCTGCTCACCGATCCCAAAAAAGGCAAAGTGGTGCAATTGATGCTCTACAAGTATTTGCTCATCCAAGAACTCAAGGCCGGGAAACTGGACGGCAACCTGCCCAGCCATGTGTGGCCCGAGCAATTGCTGGACAGCTTGGACAATATCCAGTCGGGGTTTTACTTCTTCCGCAAGTTGCAATCCTCTGATTTGGTGGATTATACCCTCGAGGAAGAATCACCGGGCAACTTGCCGCGTTTCATGGCCCAAGTAGAACGTTTCTTGACCCATTTTGTCAACGATTTATTGGATCCCCGCAAGCCCTTCCGCCGCCATCAGCCAGAAACTGACGAAGAAAATGACAACCTTGGGACTGACCCTACCAGCAGCCCTGCTCCGCGCCGGCAGTTGGGCCAGGAAGATTGAGCCTTGCAACGGCAACAGTTCTTGTCATGCCCAATGGTGTCGCCGATTGGCACGGCTACCACGCCCGCCAAACGTTTCCCAGTATTGAAAAAAAGGCTTAACCTTGCCCCGCAACTGTTTACAGCCAATGTTTTGGCTGGCTGGACACTCACCCCCCCCACCGTAAAATGGCCAATCCCAAGATTAAAAACCTCCAAACCATTATATTGTCCGACAATTGGTTTGTGCTGCGCAAAGCCACCTTTGAATACCAAAACCATGATGGCTCATGGACAACCCAACACCGCGAAGTTTACGATCGGGGCAATGGGGCCACCATCTTGCTTTACAACCGATCCTCCCGAATGGTGATTTTGACGCGACAATTTAGAGTGCCCACTTACCTGAACGGCAACGAAACCGGCCTGCTGATCGAGGCCTGCGCGGGCCTGCTGGACAAGGACAACGCCGAGGACTGCATCCGGCGCGAGACCGAGGAGGAAACCGGCTATCAAGTGACCCACGTGCGCAAAGTGTTTGAAGCCTACATGTCGCCCGGTTCGGTAACAGAAATCTTGCACTTTTTCGTGGCCGAATACACCAAAGAAATGCAAGTGAGCAACGGCGGGGGCACAGATCACGACCAAGAAAACATCGAGGTGATCGAGCTGCCGTTTGAACAAGCCCTTCAACTCATCGCCACCGGCGAGATCCGGGACGGCAAGACCATCCTGCTGCTGCAATATGCCCAAATCCACCAACTGGTCTAGGTTTTTCGGGGATTAGGTTTGGCCAAGACGGAGATTATCTTTTATTTGTGCTTTTCTAACCAGATCCGCCCAAGGCCCGGTGACATTTATCACGCGCATTTTTCAACGCCCTAAGCCAGCCCCACCCCTTAGCGAGGCGGAAGTGTTGGCCGCTTACCGCCAAAACGGGGAGGTGGCGGCCTTGGGCGAATTGTACGCCAAATATATGCACTTGGTCTATGGGGTATGCCTAAAATACCTCCGGGAACCCGAAGCCGCCAAGGATGCCGTGATGCAGATTTTCGAGAAACTGATCACCGACCTGCGCCAGCACGAGGTGCGCAATTTTCAAACCTGGATCCACACCACGGCCCGCAACCACTGCCTGATGCGGATCCGGGCACAGGGCCGCCACCCCGAGCAACCCCTGCCACCCCAACTGAACAGCGGGGGTGATGAAGACGAAGAAAACCCGATCACTTTTATGGAATTGGGCACGTGGGAGCATCCTCTGGACAGTGACCCCGAGGCCATGTTCACGGCGCTGGAAATAGGGGTGGACAAACTCGCCCCTGAACAAAAACAGTGCATCGAGTTGTTTTACCTGCAAGAGAAATCTTACAAGCAAGTAAGTGAGCTTACGGGGTATGACTTGAGCAAAGTGAAGAGCTATATCCAAAACGGCAAGCGAAATTTGAAAATCTATTTGGAACAAAAAGCCCGTGCGGCATTGTAAATCTGGCCAAATGCCCTGTATTGCGATGCGTTGGTGGTTTCAGCCAGTGTCATCGCCCCAAATTGGCAATTATCATTGATCTATAAAACAGCACCAGCGACCCATTTAAAACACTGCAACACCAAAAAACAATTGATTGCTTCAAAAAACGCACTTTATAAAATACCAACCTCCCACAAAACCATTGCCCAGCATGAAAAAACCGCCCCCACCCTTGCTTTCGGAGGAGATACTGCAAAAGTACCTCAACCAAACGCTCAGCCCGGCCGAAATGCACGCAGTGGAAAAGGCCATGCTCGATGCTCCGTTCCAATCAGAGGCCGTGGAAGGTTGGACAATAGTGCCCGAAGCTTCCCCGGCCGATCTGGCCGACTTGCAGGCCCGGCTCCACACGCGGGTACAGGCCGCACGCCCCGTGGAACGCAGGCTGGTTCCACTGCTGCGCGTGGCAGCGGCGGTAGTGGCCCTGGTAGTGGCGGGCTGGTGGGCCCTAGGTCGCTTTGGGTTGAACGGCCCCAGCAACCAGTTGGCAGAAAACAGTGCCCAAACCTCGGCGTCGGAGATGGCCCCTGCCCCCACCGATTCAACGGTCGCCACTTATTTGGTGGAGCCATTGGTCACGGATCAATCGGCCAAACCTGAAGCTCCAGCTAGCTCAGAACAACCATCCAAGCTCCGATCCCGTCAACCAGAGCCCAACCAAACCAGCGACATCGCCAATGAGCCCGTACTGGCCAACCAGCAAATGCGCAAGCAAATGCGCCACAATTTGCAAAAAACCCACACTGCTGAGGTGGATGATGAGCTCAAACCCGAGCTGGAAGTTGTAAAGAGCGCCGCCGCTACTACAAGCCAGCCCCCTGAACAACCCAAGCCGGTGGTGATAGATGAGGAAGACAAAGGTGCCAAGCGAGATAGTCAAGAATCGGCCACCAAAAACTCCAAACCTGCCCTGGCCACGGCTACCAAAGAAAATACGGACGTGGGGAATGTTGCCCAAGCGGCTCTACCCTCAGGTGGATGGGAGGCTTTCCGTGCCTTTATTGCCCGATCGGCCAAGACTGGGCCACCGGGCCGGGTAGAGCTGGAAGTCCACATCTCCCCAAAAGGCAAAGTCGGGAAAATAACCGTGATTAAAAGTTTGGACAAAGCCCGTAACCGCGAAGCCCAACGCCTCGTTGGTCAATACCAAGGTTGGCAACCCGCCACCCAACAGGGCCAAGCAGTGGCCAGTAAATTAGTGGTGGAAGTGGATTTTAACTAATTTATTGCCACTCATTAAAAATTTCCAAGTTCGTTAGGATTTCAAAAAAATAAATACAACCTTTCCCGACAGCTATGGAAGAGTTTATTACATTCTTAAGAAAGAAGAGAATTGACCCCGAAAAATTTCGGCTGGCCGACCCGGTAAAGTTCGATGAATTTCAGAACTTGTTTACCCAAGTACACGCAAACAGCTTTGTTGCCCAAAAACTATTTTTGATCAACCAAGTTCGCCGTCAATATCACTTGGTCGCCGAAACCGGCCCGCCGCCTACTGAATCGGCGGAAAGTGAAAATGTACCCATGGCGAAACCAGCAAAAAAAATGCCGGTCATCCGAAAAAAAGAAGACTAATTTATGAAAATATACACAGCTCTCCAAAAAGGCAAGCAGCATAAGAATTTTTGTGAAGATTTTTTGCTCACTTTGCAAGTGAGCGAAAATCTGTTCATTGGGGCAGTATCGGACGGATGCTCGAGCGGGCGCGATTCCCATTTGGCGTCGGCTATTACCTGCAAGCTCATCAACAAAATAGTGGCCGATCAACGATTAGGGGAGGATCTAAACCCCGAACAAATCGGGGATCTCATTTTGACCCAGTTCATCGACGAACTAAAAAAAATCAAGTTCCAACTTCACCTGGAAACTGAAGAGTTATTGGCTACATTAATGTTGCTTATTGTCAATAAAAAACATAATCAGGCCTATATTGCCAGCTTGGGCGACGGCGTTATTAGTTTTGATGGGAGCATCTATCAGATCGATCAAGACAACATGCCCGATTATCCGGCCTATCATCTAAACGACAACGAGCAATCGCTACAAAACTACCTGTACCAAAATACTTTCAACATCGAGAATCCTTCCCAGATCAGCATCGCCACCGATGGGGTGTTCACTTTCCGTTATCAGCGCGTCAGTGACAATGAAATTGATTTTTCCTATACTGATTATTTGCTCACAGACGAAGTTTTTGCCGAATACGACAATATGTTGACCCGCAAGATTTTCACCCTCAAAAGCCAGCACCACGTTGAACCGGCCGACGATGTGGCCATCATCCGCTTGGTGGTCCGCCAATAAGGTGGGCAGTTGTTGAGGGTCAACGGCCCCATTTTGCGGTTTCTGGTGCACTGGGGCCACCCAAAAATAAAAAGGCCTTCCACTGGCGAACAGGGAGAAACCTTTTTGAATGGGTCGTTATTGATCAGTTGGCCATTTAGTTTACTGCGGCGGGGGCTTTACGCTTCGGCCATTTCCAATTTGGGACTGGTTTCGGTCTTGATCATTTCATCATAGGGCACAAAAACGCTAAACCCTTTCCCGGCAAAATACTGGCGCGTCTCCTCTGCGGACCGTTCGCTGGTGACCAGCACGAAGTCGCCGCCCCAAGCCCCCAGCGATTTTACTTGGCCCCAAAAATCCGAAAAATACAATTCTTTGACCTGCGAGAGTTGTAAAGTACGGCCAATCAACTCCTCATGCTGCTTGATGAGCGCATCGAAATCGGCCAAGGTTTGGGCATCCAGCATTCCTTGGGTAATTTTTGAGAGCTGACCGGCGAATTCCTTTTTGCCGTGGGCCAAGGCACGATAATGCTCAATGCCTTCGGCCGAGGACTGCTTTTTGCCCAAATAAACGAAGTAAAGCCGATCTTTGAAAGGCGGGTCAAAGTCGGCCACGATCACTTGGGGGCCAGCATCCGTTTTGGTGTAGACAATCGGTGATGTGGCCTCGGCACATGCCACATCATAGCCCGAGCCGCCCACGGTCTTGAACAAAAGTTCGTATGGATCGATGCCCGCCCATTTGGCAATGTTAAAAATCAAGGTAGAACTGCTCCCAAGGCCCCACAGAAGGGGAAATTCCAAGAAAGTCTCCACCAGTACATACTCTTTGCCCTTGAGAAAACTGGCTCCCATTTGGCGGGCTTTGCGCAAGATTTTTTGTAGGGTCAAGGACTTTTGGGACAAAAAGTTGTCCAGCAAATCAAAACTATCAATGTCAAAACGGGCCTCAAACCAAAGTTGGCCCTTGTCGTCGTAGCTTTTCCAGTGCAGCACTTTATGCTCGGAGGGTGAATACGATACCCGCAAACGCTGGCCGTGTTTGGTGGGGAGGGCCAGGGCATGGGCACCATCTAAGACATAATATTCGCCGCTCAAAAGCAACTTGCCGCTTCCGTAATAATTCTGCATAGATTTGCCAAAAGTACCCTGAAACAATGTTTGACTAAAAACTGTACCACAAACCCGAGGGCCTGGTGCTGACTATAATTCATTGCCTATCTGTCCTTGCGTGCCCGCTGCCAACAAGGCAGCCTCGCGCCATTGGTCAAGTAAGCTGCTAACGGCACTGAATGAAACAGTATTGTGTTTAAAATGTTCTACTGCTTGGCCAATTTCAGTCTCGGATGCACTAAAATGGTTGAGAATATTGAGCAGGTGCATTTTCATGTGGCCTTTCTGGATGCCCGAAGTAATGAGCGACTTGACCGCCCCAAAATTCTGGGCCAATCCAATGGCCGCCGTGATCATCATTAACTCATTGGCATCGGGGTTGCCCAGGATCTCAAATGAACGCTTGACCAGCGGGTGCAGTTGCGTCAGGCCGCCCACCGTGCCCACCGAGAGGGGCAGGTCAATCCAAAACCGGAACATGCCCGCCTCAACCGATACATTGCTCAGGCTGCGGTATTTGCCATCCCGGCTGGCGTAGGCATGCCCACAGGCCTCGACGGCCCGAAAATCGTTGCCGGTGGCCAAAATAACCGCATCAATGCCATTGAAAATCCCTTTATTGTGGGTGGTGGCCCGGTAAACATCGTTGCGGGCAATGGTGATTGCCTTCTGGAATTTATGGGCAAACGTCTCGGGCGGCATTTCGTCGAAGTTACCCAGATCGGCCACTGGGCACTCTACCCAAGCTCGCACCAAACATTCGGGCGTGTAATTGCTCAGAATGGACATGATCACGGTGGGGTATTTTTCTGCTCCGGCAAATAAAGCGTGCCCGGCCGCCCACTCTTTCAATGTTTTGGCAAATTCCTCCAAACAAGTATTGATAAAATTGGCCCCCATTGAATCGCAAGTATCAAAAGTGGCCTTCAATTGATAATAATTTGGCTCTACGTGGCACATATCTACCAGTTCGATGTTCAAAATACCGCCCCCTCTGGCCCGCATGTTTTTGGTGAACATGGCCGTCCGAGCCAACAAAAGTTCTTTGAGTTCATCAAACAACACATCCAATTTCTTGAACTCGCCCTCCCAGATGAAATGTACTTGGCCCACCTTGGTCATGGACAAGACCTTGGCCTGAAACCCGCCCCGTTCGGCCCAGAACTTGGCACTCTGCGAAGCAGCCGCCACTACCGAACTTTCCTCGATCACCATTGGCACGGCGTACAACTTACCGTTGATCAGTACATTAGGCGCAACCCCAAACGGCATGTAAAAGTTGGTGAGCGTGTTTTCGCTAAATTCATCAAACCGCTTCTGCACTGCCACGTCGGTGTGCCAATACCCTTTTAATTCATTTACCCAAGTTTGGGGATCGTCGGCCACTTGGCCGGCCAACCATTGCAGTTTCTGATCTTTGGAAAGTTTGGAGTACCCCGAAATGAGTTGCATGATTTATTGATTTTGAGCGATTTAACGATTCTATGATTAAAGGATAATCAACTTCATGGTCTTGTAAATCAACGACTTTTTAAAAAAATTACTTATGACCAAAAAATAGGCGATTTTACTGCGCACCTAGCAGCAGAAAATAAAATTGGCACCTTTTAATCGCCGTCTCCCCACAATCAGTTGTTGCCCCATTTCTAGGCTGGCGTCATTTATCTTCAAAAGACCAAACGTTTTCGCTTGGCGAAGAAATGGCTTTCGAAGCCCTAAAACTGCTTGGCAGCACTGAACTTGATACGAAGCA
>JAYUVL010000478.1:0-8516 GCA_043754075.1 Cytophagales bacterium
TTGGGCGTACCGGTGTAAAGCTCGGGAATGAGGTTGTGCTTGTCGTAGATGCAGTCCCAGCGGGCAGATATCCCTACCTTGCCAGTAACTCCACCCCCTCAGGCCCAAAATGATGCTGTTGTCCACTGCCTATTCTTGGCTTTGAAGGCTCAATCGATGCCGATGAGCCAACAAAGTTTGATTCCGAACACCTGGTTTCTGCCTTCGGCCGCCCCAAACAGGGCGGTGTTTTGGTACATGTTCTGGAGACCTCGGTTATAAAACAACTGTACCCGGAAGATGGTAATATTTGACGCATTGATGTCCACGCCACCAGCGACCTCGAGACTTTGGTCGCTGCGCGCATAGTCTGCCCCGCGCGGCGTGATGGTGTGAAACCCGTCTTCAACGCTATAGAAAATATTGTTGGCCTTAAAAACCCGGGAGAGGGTAAGCCCAACGTTGGCCGATGGTCGGACCCCCTTGATGATCTCTTTGGGGGAGCGGAAAACCGCCCCAAGTTGCAAGTCCAGGCAGCTAAACCGTTGCCGCTCACGGTGTGTAGAGTCGGGGTTGCCCACCCCGCCCTCCAGGTCTGGGTTAATGATGCCCGGCCCCCGTTGCTGGTAGCCAACGCCCAAGCTCAGAGCGAGGGCAGGATGGACGTAGTATTCCCCACTGATGATCCCCCCGAGCGAGGGCTTGTAGAAGTAGGTGGGCAGATCGGTCCCGTTGGCCGAAACGGCCATTCTCGACCAGCCATTGCGGAAATTTAGCCCGAGCAGGAACTTTTTGGCCATTTTATTTGACAGCGTGGGCCGCACGGTGGCCCGCTGCTCCATGATCGAGTCGATTGAGGTTTGGCCTTGGGCCTTGGCCCCGATGAGGGCCAGAAGACAAAATAGTATCCAATATTTTTTCATGACCATAAGTTGATTTTTTAGGTGGAAAGTGGCACAGTGAAGTTAGTGCGTCTCGGGTGTGGCTAAGGGCTTGCCAACTTTGTAATTCTTCCTTTCCTTGTACAAAAGCTTATAAATGACGGGTAGGATGAGTAGGGTGAGGAAGGTAGCCGAGATAAGCCCTCCAATCACCACCACGGCCAGTGGCCGCTGGGTCTCTGAGCCAATGCCGGTGGAAAGGGCAGCCGGCAGCAGGCCCAGACCTGCCATGAGTGCCGTCATCACCACGGGCCGCACCCGCGTCATTGCGCCCTCGAACACTGCTTTGGTGATGTCCATGCCGTGCTCCAGGTTCCGGTTGAACACCGCCACCAAGATGACCCCATTTTGCACACATACGCCAAACAGGGCGATGAAACCCACGCCTGCCGAAATACTGAAGTTGATGTTGAGCATTTTGAGGGCAAATATCCCCCCGATAAGGGCAAAAGGCACGTTCAAAAGCACAATGGTGGCGTATTTGGTGGAGCCGAACATCACGAACAGCCAGAGAAAGATCAACGCGATGGAGATCGGCACCACCACTTTGAGTTGTTCGGTGGCCCTTACCTGGTTTTCAAACTCGCCGTTCCAGCTCATGGAATACCCTTTGCCCAACTGTACCTCTTTGCCCACTTTTTCCTGGGCCTCGAAGATGGTGCCCCCCAAGTCGCGCTCCCGCACCGAGAATTTGATGGGGATGAAGCGTTGGTTCCCTTCCCGATAGACAAAGGCAATCCCAGTCTGCAGGCCGATGTAGGCAATTTCGCGGAGCGGGATCTTGGTGCCATCGAGGGTGGGCACCAGCAGTTTGCCTATCTCTTGCTCGCTGTTGCGGAACTCGGGCGAGAAGCGAACCCGGATATCGAACCGTCGCTCACCCTCATACATAGTGGAGACTTTTTTGCCGCCGATGGCCATTTCTATGATCGACTCGGCAGCAGAGAGATGCACCCCATAGCGGGCCATCTTGATCCGGTCGAGCTCGATGCGCAGTTCGGGCTGGCCAATGCTCTTGAACACGCCCAAATCCTTGACACCCCGGATCCCAGACATGATGTTGCGGACTGAGTCGGCCTTTCGTTCCAACACCATTAAGTCGTCACCAAAGATTTTGATCGCCATTTCGCCCTTGACCCCCGATACTGCCTCCTGTACGTTGTCGGAAATGGGCTGGGAAAACCCAAACACCACCCCCGTGAAACGCGATTCCAGTTTGGTCTGCATATCGGCGATGAGGTCTTCTTTCTTGATCCCGCGCTTCCAATCATCTTTGGGCAACAAATCAACAAAAAACTCAACGTTGAAAAAGCCAGTGGGATCGGTGCCGTCATTGGGGCGGCCATTTTGCGAAATCACCCCTTTCACTTCCGGGTATTGCCTAAAAACTTGGCGCATTTGCTCCGACATGGCATTGGCTTTGGAGAAGGCGATGCTCTGGGGCATGCTTGCCCGCACATAAATGGAGCCTTCGTTCAGTTGGGGCAAGAACTCACTGCCCAGTTGGGTGGCCACCAACAGGCTTACCACCAACAAGGCAATGCTACCGCCAATGCTTAGGAAAGGTGCCCGCATGGCCCAACGCAAGGAAGGCGCATAAATCCGTTCCACAAAGCGTACCAAGGGGTTGTGGCGTTCCCGCACATTCTTGTTGAGCAGCATTTTGCAAAGCAAGGGAACCAACGTCAGGGTGAACAATAAGGCCCCGAGCAGGGCAAAGCCGATGGTATAGGCCAATGGAGAAAACATTTTGCCCTCCACCTTCTGAAAGGCAAAGATGGGGATCAAGGCCGTGATGATGATCAGTTTGGAGAAGAAAATAGGTTTGCCCATCTCTATCGCAACGCGCCGCACTGCTCCTGTCTTGATCTTTTTGTTGAACAAATCTACCCCGATCCGCTCCTGTTTGTGGGCCAGATAGACAAAGATACCTTCCACCATGACCACGGCCCCGTCGACGATGATCCCAAAATCAATGGCCCCAATGGAGAGCAGATTTGCCGACATCCCTTTGAGCTTTATGCAAATAAAGGCAAACAAAAGAGCCAAAGGGATGATAATGGCCACAATCAGGGTGGTGCGCCAGTCGGCCAGAAAAATCAAGAGGATAAAAGTGACAAACAAGACTCCCTCGATCAGGTTTTTCATTACTGTATTGGTTGTCAGGTTGACCAAGTTGGTGCGGTCGTAAAAGACATCGATCTTGATGCCATCGGGCAATACCCGCTCATTCAGATCGGTGATGGTGGCCCCGAGGTCTTTGAGCACCTTGCTCGGGTTTTCACCTTTTCTCAACAGGACAATGCCCTCCACCACGTCCATGTGTTCGCCGCGCCCCACCTTGCCGAGTCTGGGCCGGAACGATTCCTTAACATTGGCAACATCCTTGACAAAAACTGGCGTTCCATTGATATTTTTAATAATTATGTTCTCAATGTCTTGCATATTTTTCAGCAACCCGATACCGCGGACTAAGAAAGCCTGGGCTCCTTTCTCCACCACATCGCCGCCAACGTTATTGTTGCCGGCTTCAATGGCATCGTAAACATCGTTGGTCGTAAAGCCGAACGAACTGAGCTGGTACGGGTTTATGGTCACCTCGTAGGTCTTCACTTCGCCGCCGAAACTGATCACATCGGCCACCCCAGCGACCGCCTTGAGCCGCTTATCGATGATCCAGTCCTGGACTTCTTTGAGTTGCCGCACAGTCTTGTCTTTTCCCAGCAAAGTGTAGCGATAGATTTCCCCGGTTGGCCCCGAGGGGGGCTGTATCTCGGCCACTGCACCCTCGGGCAGGTTGACATTGCTCAACTGGTTGGCCACCATTTGCCGGGCATAGAAATCATCGACGTCATCTTCAAAAAAAATGGTCAATACCGACAATCCAAACAGGGAGATGGACCGCAAACTGGTCTTGCGGGGAACTACGTTCATCTCGGTCTCGAGCGGGATGGTCACAAATTTTTCCATTTCCTCGGCACTCCGGCCCGGCCATTGGGTAATGATCACCGTCCGGGTATTGATCACGTCCGGGAAAGCTTCGATGGGGGTTTGCAGGAAACTGCGTATCCCCAAGATAATGATCAAAAAAGTGCCCGCAAAGACGGTCCCCGGGCTTTTGAGCGAAAATGAAATAATACTTTTTATCAGGTTATTCATCCGAAGATAGCGAAAAAGTTAAAAAATTACATTTGGTTGAACGCCGTTTGCAAAAACAAGGACCCTTCCACTACAACCGGGTCTCCAGCACTTAGCCCATCCAGGATTTGCGTAAACTGCTTGACATTCTTACCAACTTTTACCTCCACTTTTACAAACTTCTCTTCCCCAGTCTTTTTCATGACCCAAAGTCGGCTGTTTTCCAGCACAATGGCCGAGGAGGGCACTACCAGCACTTTATTGTTCCTGGTCGGGGCGATTTTTACGGTGGCAAACATTTCGGGTTTTAACAAGCCGCCCTCATTTACCAGTTCGGTCCGCACCTTGATCACCCTGGACTGGGGGTCGAGGATGGTGCTCACTTTGGTGATCGTTCCCAGGAAAACCCGGTCAGGATAAGCTATGGTCGTTACTTCCACACTGTCCCCGGTTTGCACTTTGGCCAGATCGCTCTCATACACATTGGCCCATACCCACACACTGGTCAGGTCAGAAATCGTGAAAACGCTGGTGTTGTTGTCGGCCCGGATCTGGGTACCCTCGTTCACGTTCCGCTCGGCTATAAAGCCACTTATCGGGGCCGATATCTTGAATAGCGCATCTGCTTTTTCGGCCGAGCCGCCGTACAGTTCCAATACCTGCTTGCGCCCGTTGAATTCATAGCGGGCATTATCGGTGTCTTTTTGGGATTCGGCCAAGTCTTTTTCGGAGATGACATTGGTAGCGAACAATTCTTTTGACCGGGCCAAATTCTTTTCAGCCACGGCCAAATTGTTTTTGGCCACGTTATACTCCCGTTGGTAGGCACTAATGTCGGTACTCAGCAAAGTGGCGATCAGGTCGCCCTTTTTCACGTAGTCGCCGAGGGACACATACACTTTTTCCACGCTCCCGCTCACGATGGGAAACACGCGCACGACATGGTCTTCGTCAAAACTGACCTCTCCCACTGCCGTAAACTCATCGCTGTCGGGGATGAGGGTGGCGGGGGTAGTCTTGATGAGTTGCATTTTCTCTTTGTTGAGCACCAACTCGCTGGGCTTGGTTTGCGCAACTTCGCTTTTCTCTACTGTCTCTTCGCAAGAGGCAAATACCAACAGTGCAACAATAAATAATATGATGTTTTTCATGGGTTTGCGTGAATTTTAATTTATGATTTCTTTACCGATGCTAAAATGTAGGCGGTTGATGGCCTTGAAATAATTGTTGCTCAGATCAATGAGCTGGGTCTGGGTCCTAATGTAGATGCGCTGCTGATCGATAAACTCCAAAAGGCTGATGTTCCGGCGGTTATAGTTGGTATTGGCGTTGTTGCGGAGTTCTTCCAAGCTCCTCAAGAACACAGTGTCATAGCGGACCAGCCCGTCGCGGATTTGCGAAAACTGGTTGTAGGCGGTGATCACATCGTTGCGCAGCTCGTTTTCCAACTGCTGGAACTCAATATTGGACTGCTCCACCTTTACCTTCGCCCCCTGGATGCGGCCTTGGTTGCGGTCAAACAACGGGATGGGCATCTCGATATTGAAACCCGAGTAAGTCCGCACATAATTGCTCCCTTTGTCGCTGGGCTGGTAGGCAAACTTAATGTCGGGAACGGCCAGCGAACGCTGTAGCCTTAGATTGCGTTTTTGGTACTCGATCTGCTGCTCTGCCAACCGAAAATCGGGCCGGGTGGCTTTGGCCTCGGCAACCAGCCCGGCCAAGTTGGGCAGCAACAGGTTCTGGGGCTTGTATTCTTGGGTCTGTATCCGGGCAGTTTCGGCCAAGTTGAGCAGTTTGCGCAGTTGGGCCATTGCTTGCTCCAGCGCATAGCTGTTGGCAAGGGCATCGGCTTGGAGCGCAATGGCCTCTGACTCCAGGCGGATGACTTCGTTGCCCGCCAGTGTCCCCACCCGCTGTTGCTGCTTGGCTGCCTGTACGATTTGGAGGTACTGCTGGTAGGTGGTTTCAAGCAGGGCCGCCTTCTGTTGCAGCGCGTATAGGTCGGCATAAGAGTCGGCCAGCTCATAGATCAAGCTGCGCAACACATCCTCGAGCATTATCTTGTTCATGGCCACATTGAGCTTGGCCATTTTTACCGTGTTGGTGTGCTTGCCCGCGACCGAAAAGACTTGCTCGATTTGGATCAGGTATTGGTTGCGGAAATTGAAGTAATCGTTGCGCTCGTTGCTGTACAGGTCTTGGTTCCAGATCAAGTATGGATTGTTCCATACCTTGGCTTGGATCAGATCGGCCTCGGCTATTGAAACATCGTAATAGGCGGCCAGCAGGCCCAGGTTATTTTTTACGAGGGTTTGCTTGGCCTCAGCAAAGGTAAGTTGCATTACTTCTTGGGCATTGGCAATGCCTTGCCATGCCCATAGGCACGCAAAAACAAGCAATAGCTTTTTCATGGGCTAAAGAATATAAGGGAATACTAAACTGAAATTTGTGCGATTGGCTGTTTGACCTGATCGGGGTTTCTCGATTTTCAATAATTTAAGACATCAGGTTGCCGCAAGCCGCTCACCTGTGAGTATAAAAATTACTTGGGGGGATGAAGGGGAAATCAGAAGGGGGTGAGCCTGAACAAAAAATTGTAGTACGAAGGCAAATGAGGCTCTACATGTTTCCCGAAAAAGGAGGCTAACAGCGACCTTACCAGTACGTTGACTGTAAACTGGCCACAGACGGGCCAAATCGGATTGGCCAAGAATGTATCTTCGGGAGAAAACGATTTGGACGAAACTGGCAGCCGGCGAAAGCTCTTGGCGTTGTTCTTGTCAACCAGGTCATAGCTATTGGCATAGGCCTGTTGTATCGAATGCATAAAACCAACCCACGACTTGCCATACAAAACGGGAACCTCATTTTTGTGTGGAATCGGATATGCAGCGGTGAACAAAAAGTTAAAGATGAGCATTATGCCCCAAAGGGCTTTCACATGCATCTTCTGACAATACTCTATCATGTGAGGTCAATTCATTACACAACACAAATGTAACGACCTGTTTTGACGAAACAAGTTGTTTTTTTACTTTTGTTTTGCCAAAAGATTCGCCTCCTACTTTTTTGCCCCCAATATTTTATCCATGCGATTATTGCCCACGCCTACAACTCCTATCTCAAAGTTGTTCCATGGGAGTTTCTCGCCCGTTTTGGGTAGGCGCTTCAACTTATCTAGCACAAAACCGCCCACCGTGTTGAAACCCAGCTTGTAGGGCTTAATGCCGTAGTCGATCTAGATAAATACTGCAAAAACCCGTGGAAGAGCATCAGCGCATCTACCAAATAGCTACCGTCGTGGCGCGGGGTGATTTTGGGGCCCGGTTCGTCTTCGGCGGCCACGCGAATGCAATTTGGATCATCAGTTTTTTGTAAATGTGGGATATTCTATATTTGAACGTCAACCATCAGCCAGTTTGCAGTATAAATCAGGTGTTGCCACGGGAAATCACACAAAAAACCCTGTCTAGTTTGACTTGACAGGGTTTGGAATGGCTTTAACAATCTTACATATTTTCTGAACTTTCGCTTTCGGAGAGGGGGATGTCCTCTATATTGGTCAGCGAACGAACTTTGGTGGCAATGTCACCTTTTTCGTTGCGCCCGGTTTGAAAAGACACCCGTTCGCCTCGCAGCAAGTTGTCAAACATCTCGGAAGTTCGGCGGAAAAAAATGATGCCCGGGTAGCGGCCATCGTCGGATCTGATATTGCCTAGGCCACGCTCATGATCAATGTGGATGATTTCACCCAACATGACATCTCCATTACTGGTCGTGGTTTCGCCAATCCGTACGGTTGCCGTTTGATCAATTCGGATTTTTTTCGATAATTCTTCCTCCTCATCAATCGGAATGAACATGCCTTCCACAATTTGGGAAATTTTCTTGGAACGCATCACCTCGTACATGTTGATCTCGTAGGTCACTTCGTTGATCAGGGCCACGTTGGTGCGCACTGGGGGGATAGTCTCGACCGGGAATTCAAGATCCCAGTAAAGCAGCATGACCCGAGTACCAAGGGTATTTAGTTTTTTTACTAAATGTAAATAATCGCCATCGCCAGTGATTAGGACAATCACGTCAAACCGTTTGTAAAGGGCCAACTCAAAAGCCTCAAGGGCGAACCAAACATCGATTCCTTTTTCTGATTTTTCGGCCTTTTTGGAGCGGTCGGCATACATGGGCAGGTAGTGGGTCACTACGCCGGCATACATCAAAATGTCATCAAAAATGCGGTCGTACAATAGTTGATTTTCGCGCTTGGCGGCATCATAGGCACTGAACCTCCCCCGAAAATAATGGGCATCCACTATCTGGCAATAATTCTTGTGTTCCACTTTTTCCATCTCGGCCACTTTAGCGCGGATGAACTCATGCAAACCTTTGATACTAATGCGGGCTTTTCGATCATAATACCGATAATATTGGGTGACTCTTGAAAAGTAACCCCCG
>JAYUVL010000479.1:0-20074 GCA_043754075.1 Cytophagales bacterium
TTTGTTTTGTTGGCCCAAGTCGAGATCTCCGTTGGTTTCCAGCGATGACCCGAACGGGAACGGCGCAAAGCAGTGGAGGGAGCAAACCGGGGCGCATATTTGCTGGACGATACCAAGGCAAAATCCAACTTGCCCGAAGGATCGACCAAAGCTTGGCCTCAGGGCAGCCGTCTTAATGCGCCATCCCGGTGCACGGGCGGGGCGCGCCATTGCATCACCAGCCAATAGCGAGAGCGCCCTGCAAAAGGGAAGCGATAAAGCTGATTATCAACTTAATACCAGAGATAACACTCAAACAATCTGTTTATGAGAGGAGTTAAAATCAGACAGCGAATCTCAACCCACACATCTACCCGTAGTTGGCCAATCGATACAACCAGCAGCAGCCTGACTGATCCAACATCGCTTGGGCGAGGATTGAAGTGATCTGAATTTTTTCTGCTTTATTGCACCAAACATTACATCGGATCGGGCGGGTGTAAGAACAAGGTTAACGGCTTTACTGATTTGTTTACTGGCAAAGATTTAACTTTGTCATGCAATTGGGGGTGATCCCAAGCCGTTTGAGTTTTTGCTTCTACAGGTCGGCCCATTTCTACACACAAGACTCTTGCCGATTCTATCGCGATGGTCCTTTAATCAGCAATTAAACCACACTTATTGGGTATAAATCCACTTTGGCGACTTTTTGGTGCTTAGACATCTATTTTTCACATTTTCGTTAAATTGGGTAATTCTGAGGTTTAATTACCGGTTATATTGTATTGATGAAGCATTGGTTGATCGTTACAGGCCTATTTTTAATGTCAATCCACTCGTGGGCCCAATCCCGGGCAGTGGATAGCCTGTCCACCTTATTGGCAGCCGCCAAAACCGATGCGGCCAAAGCGCCCCTCATTGCGGATTTGGCGCTTCACTATGCCTTCAACCATGCCGACAGCGCCCTATTTTTTGCCAAATGGGGCCTCCGCTTGAGTGCCCGGCCCGAAAGTGGGTTAAACCCTTACCTTTTTTACAATGTGATGGGAGTGGTGGAGAACAGCCGGGGCAATTATGGTCAGGCCACCATCTACCACCACCGAGCGATTGAGCAGGCTCAGCAGCACCACAATGAGCTCGATCTGGCCCGGTCGTACAATAACCTGGCCACCGTGCATAGCAATCAGGGCAACAACCACCGGAGTTTGCAATATTATCTCGAATCACAAAAAATATATGAAAAACACAACCATCCCAACCAACACTCCCTCGCCCTCAATATTGGATTAATCTATCAATTCTTACAACAGTACGAAAAAGCCAAAATTCAACTTTTCAAGGCTTTGGCCGGCAACCGGCACCAAAAGGCCAAACGGGGCGAGGCCATGTCGCTTTACAACATTGGCTATTATCATCAAGTGAATTTATCGATGGATTCCGCCCTTTGGTATTACCAGCAGGCCGGTGCCCTGTTCAAAGAAATAGGACAACAACAGGCCTTGGCCAGGCTGTACAAAAATAGTGGGAAACTTTTGACCCTCCAGGGCAAGTATGAGCAAGCCCAACAAACCCTCGATCAAGGTCTTGCCCTGACCCTGATCACCCAAGACCGCAAGACCCGCTCCCAGCTATTGGCCGAAATGGCCACCCTCCAGATGAAACAAGAACAGCTGATCAAAGCCGATGAACTGGCCAAACAAGCTTTTGAACTGGCCTTGGAGATAAGCGGCCACAACGAAATAAAAGAAGCCGCCCTGATCTTGACCATTCTAAACGAGACCAAACGAGACTTCGCCAGTGCCCTCAAGTTCTACCGCATTGCCCAATCAGCCAAAGACTCGGTCGAGAACTTTGAGCGGCAAAAAGCGATTTTTGCCCTTCAAGGCGACTATGAAATTCAAAGCCAGCAGGCTAAAATCAGTTTGCTCAACAAAGACAAAGAATTGCAAGCTGTGCAGGCCGACAAACGGGAACAAATGATTGCGCTGCTGGAGCAAGATACCCAAATCAAGCAGAGCGAAATTGCTTACCAAGAGTTTTTATTGATGAAAGAAAAAGATCAACAGCGGTTGGACAGTGTGGCCCACAAACGAGATTTGGACAACCAACTGGCCATTGCCAAACTACAAAAAACCGAGTACAGCCTCCAAAAAGCCCAGCTCCAGCGCAGCCAAGCGGAAATTGTGCAAAAAAACTATCAACGCAACACTTTGATTGGCGGATTAGTATCATTGCTCATTTTGCTGGTGGGGCTGGTGGCCGCCATCCGCCAAAAGCAACAAGCCAACCTGATGCTCAACCGCCAAAAGGAGGAATTGGTCAAGCTCAACACCACCAAGGACAAGCTTTTCTCGATAGTGGCCCATGACCTTCGGAGCCCTTTTCACGGCCTCAAATGGACCATGGAACTGCTCGAGCAACAGGACATTTCCCAGACTGATTTTCTGCAGCTCACCAAACAGCTCAAGGGCAATGTGGAAACCCTGAGCGACAACCTGAACAATCTGTTGCTCTGGGCCACGTCCCAAATGACCGGGATCCGCCCGAAACCCGGCCCATTGCAGATCAGTGCCGAGACCGGGGCGGTGCTGGAGCTCTATGCTGGGCCGGCCGCTGGCAAAAAACTCCAACTATCGACCCAAGTGCCCGATGACGTGCGGGTTTGGGCCGACCGCGACCATTTGCGGCTGGTGCTGCGCAACTTGGTCAACAATGCCATCAAATTTAGCACCGTGGGCGGGCGGGTAAGGGTATCTTGTGAGGTCTTGGCCAAGTCCATCCGGGTGTCAGTGGCCGATACCGGAGTGGGCATTGCTCCGCAAGAAACCAAAAACCTCTTCCAATTAGGCACCAAAACCAGCCGAACCGGCACTGCCAATGAAAAAGGAGTAGGCTTGGGCCTAATGCTTTGCCAAGAATTTTTGCAAGCCAATGGAGGCCATATTTGGGTAGAAAGTGAAGTTGGCCAAGGCAGCACCTTCACCTTTGAACTGCCCATCGGGCAAAGCTAGCACTGGGAATCTTGCCCAAATCCCTATCTTTGCCGCCTTACCAATCCTCCTTTGGCTGTGCAAATTGCCCAATCTGTTTCACTCCGTCCCTTCAATACCTTTGGCATCGAGGCCCAAGCGGCGTATTTTGCCGGGATCACCACCGTGGCTGACCTGCAGTCGATCCTCAACACACCGTTGGCCCAAACTCAGCCCCTGTTGGTGTTGGGCGGGGGCAGCAATTTGCTCTTAGTGGATGATTTTGCCGGCCTAGTGCTCAAAATCGACTTGCCAGGGCTGGAGAAAATCCGGGAAGACGACCGACAAGTATGGGTGCGGGCGGGCGCGGGGGAGCAATGGCACCGTTTCGTTCTGTATTGCTTGGCCAACAACTGGGGCGGAGTGGAAAATCTTTCCCTGATCCCGGGCACAGTGGGCGCGGCCCCTATGCAAAACATCGGGGCGTATGGAGTGGAACTAAAGGACTGTTTCGAGTCGCTGGAAGCGGTCGAGGTCGCCACCGGCCAGCTCCGCACTTTTGACCAGGCCACTTGCCGCTTCGGTTACCGCGAGAGCATCTTTAAACATGAGGCCAAGGGCAAATACATCATCACTTCGGTGGAGTTCCGGCTAGAGAAGCACCCCGTGCTGCACACTGGCTACGGGGCCATCCGCGATACGCTGGCCGCCATGGGAGTGCAAGCGCCCAGCATCCACGATGTGAGCCGGGCCGTGATCCAGATCCGGCAGAGCAAACTGCCCGACCCCGCCCAGATCGGCAACGCCGGCAGCTTTTTCAAAAATCCCGAAATCCCCCAGACCCACTACAACCAACTCAAAGCAGCTCACCCCGCCCTGCCCGGCTATCCGGGCACTGCACCGGGCCTGATCAAGGTGGCGGCGGGCTGGCTCATCGAGCAGTGCGGGTGGCGGGGCAAGCGAGTGGGCAACACCGGGGCCCACCGCGATCAAAGCCTCGTCCTGGTCAATTATGGTGGAGCCACCGGGGCCGAGATCTGGGCCTTGGCTCAAACCATCCAAGCTTCGGTCCAAGCCAAGTTTGGGATTGCACTCCAAGCCGAGGTCAATTTGGTGGGTACGCTTGGCCCTGCCCTTTTTTCTGACAAAAAACTTGATTAAGGTTTCCCATTCCCACTTTTATGACCTAAATTCGCGGGTGACTGGCTAGGGGCAACCGCCAAAATTTGGCCGTTGATGACCCCGATACTTCTAGCTGGGGTTGGTTCTAAAGCACAAACAATGTGTAACCAACTCAAAACTAGCAGCCTCTAACCTAATGAGCCAGTAAAATCTTTTTAATCTTGGTACAACAATGACCAACGAAGGTAACATCATTCCGATCAACATTGAGGACGAAATGCGCGGGGCGTACATCGATTATTCGATGTCCGTCATTGTGTCGCGCGCGCTTCCCGATGTACGCGACGGCCTCAAGCCCGTGCACCGCCGTATCCTCTACGCTATGGACGAATTGGGCCTAGCTCCCAACAAACCCTACAAAAAGTCGGCGAGGATTGTCGGGGAAGTGCTCGGCAAATATCACCCCCACGGCGATACTGCCGTTTATGACGCAATGGTGCGGATGGCCCAACCCTGGAGCTTGCGCTATATGATGGTGGACGGCCAAGGCAACTTTGGCTCAATGGACGGGGACAACCCAGCCGCCATGCGTTACACTGAGGCCCGTCTCAAAAAGTTGGCCGAGGACATGCTCGCCGACTTGAACAAAAATACGGTTGACTTCCAGTCCAACTTTGACGACTCGCTCGAGGAGCCATCGGTGCTGCCCGGCAAACTGCCCAACTTGTTGGTCAATGGATCCACGGGCATTGCCGTGGGCATGGCCACCAACATGGCCCCCCACAACCTGAGCGAGGTGGTGGATGGCATTTCGGCCTACATCGACAACCCCGAAATCACCACACTGGGCCTCATGCAATACATCAAAGCCCCTGATTTTCCCACCGGGGCAACAGTATATGGAGTCAATGGCATCCGCTCGGCCTTCGAGACCGGGCGCGGGCGAGTCATCATCCGGGCCGTAACCACCATCGAAGATGTACCCGGCGGCCGGATGCAGATCGTGGCCACCGAAATCCCCTACATGGTCAACAAAGCCCAAATGATCGAGCGCACCTCCCAACTGGTGAACGAGAAAAAGATTGAGGGCATTTATGACATCCGGGACGAGAGCGACCGCGATGGCGTGCGCGTAGTGTATGAACTGAAACGAGATGCCGTGCCCCAAGTGGTGCTCAATAATCTCTACACTTACACTTCGCTCCAAGTATCGTTCAGCATCAACAACGTGGCCTTGGTCAAGGGCCGCCCACTGACACTGGGCCTCAAAGACATGATCAAATACTACGTTGAGCATCGTCTCGAAGTGGTAGTGCGGCGCACCAAGTTTGATCTGGCCGAAGCCGAAAAACGGGCCCATATTTTGGAAGGCTTGCTTAAGGCCCTGGATATCATCGACCAGATCATTGTCCTTATCCGGGCTTCAGCCGATGGGGCCACCGCCAAGGCGGGCCTGGTGGAACAATTTGATTTCAGCGAGATTCAGGCCCAAGCCATCTTGGACATGCGTTTGCAACGCCTCACCGGATTGGAGCGCGACAAATTGCAGCATGAATATGATGAATTGATGAAAACCATCACGCACTTGCGCGAAATCCTCGCCAATGAAAGCTTGCGGATGAGCATTATCAAAGAAGAACTGCTAGAACTCAAAACCAAATATGGGGATGCCCGGCGCACCCAAATCGTGTTCGATGCCGAAGAAATGGTGATGGAAGACATGATCGCCGATGAAGACATGGTGATCACCATTTCACACAACGGTTATATCAAACGCACCAACTTGGCCGAATACCGGATGCAAGCCCGGGGCGGCGTGGGCTCGCGCGGGGCCACCACCAAGGTGGACGACTTTACCCAACACCTCTTTGTGGCCAACACCCACGCGTATCTCTTGATCTTTACCGACAAGGGCCGCCTGCACTGGGTCAAGGTATATGAAGTGCCCGAAGGCAGCAAAACATCCAAAGGCCGCCCGATCCAGAACGTGATCCAGATCACCAGTGACGAGAAAGTCAAGGCGGTGCTCAAGGTCAAAAACTTGAACGACGAGGAATACATCAACAACAATTACATCATGATGTGTACCGAGCAGGGCGTGATCAAAAAAACCACTTTGGAGGCGTTCTCGCGCCCAAGGTCGGCGGGCATTTATGCCATCACCATCAACGAAGGCGACAACCTGCTCGATGTACGCCTCACCAGCGGCCAAGATGACATCGTGATTGCTGTCCGCTCGGGCCGCGCCGTCCGGTTCAACGAAAGCCGGGTGCGCCCCATGGGCCGGACCGCTGCCGGAGTGACGGGCATCAGTTTTGACGAACAAAACGACAAAGTGGTGGGAATGATAGCCCTCAACCGCCCCAATTCGCAAATTTTGGTCGTTTCGGACAAGGGATATGGCAAACGCTCCGATATTGAAGAATATCGCGTGACCAACCGGGGCGGCAAAGGCATCAAAACCATGAATGTGACCGAAAAAACGGGCAGTTTGGTGAGCATCATGGAAGTGACCGACACCGACCAGTTGATGATCATCAACAAATCGGGCATCACCATCCGGTTGGCCGTGGGCGAGTTGCGCGTGATGGGCCGGGCCACCCAAGGGGTCAAACTCATCCGCTTGAACGAGGAAGACGAGATTTCTTCCATTGCCAAGATCGAAGCCATGGAAGGTGAACCAACTGCGCCGGATGAAGTGCCAGGGACTACGCCACCCGCTGATGAAGCGGCTCCGGCGGAGAGTTTACCCACTGATGATGAATAATTGATCCAACCTGAGCAAGGTGCACCACGGCTGTCCCCTTCAAATCAGGACAGCCGTTTTTGTTTAGCCTACCACCCAATGGCAACCAAATTTGGTACATTGGTTGAAAGAACTAGAGGATATGAGCAAGCCAAGAATGGCGATTTAAGCCATTTGCTTGATTATTAATATATTAAATCCACTTCAACCCACCCCGTCGGGAAGCGCGGTCGTGAAAATCATGTCAATTTGACATATCTTTGCGGATTACACTGAATTTATGGCAAACAATAGTAAAGATATAAAGGGCGCATTGCTAAAAAACCGGCTCGGCAATGATGAGCCAGAAGAATTTATTCCTTTGCTTACCGACGAAGGCGACGAAACTTCCTCAACCAACTATCCCGAAGAATTGCCCATTTTACCGGTGCGCAATACCGTACTTTTCCCCGGCGTGGTAATCCCCATCACCGTCGGTCGGCAAAAATCCATCAAACTCGTGAAGCGGGCCTACAAAGGCGACCGAATCGTGGGAGTGGTGGCCCAGCGGAGCAATTCTGCCGATGAGCCAGAACTGGCCGACCTTTACAACACAGGCACAGTGGCCCGGATACTGAAAATGCTGGTCATGCCCGACGGCAACACGACCATCATCATCCAAGGGCGGCGCAAGTTTGACATCGTCAAGGTGAGCAAAACCAATCCCTACTTGATGGCCAACGTGTCCTACAAGGCCGATACCCAACTCGAGGAACGGAAAAAAGAAACCAAGGCCCTGCTGGAATCGCTCAAAGAAGCGGCCCACAAGATCATGCGCCTCAACCCCGAGATTCCGCAAGAAGCCCAAATCGCGATCAACAACATTGAAAGCCCCGCGTTCCTGATCCATTTCCTTTCGGCCAATATCAATGCTGAAGTAAAAGAAAAACAGGAGCTGTTGGAATATTTGACCTCCAAAGAACGGGGCACCCGGCTGCTGGAACTGATGCTGCGCGAGATCCAATTGTTGGAGCTCAAGCAAGAGATCCACACCAAAGCCCATTCGGACATTGATCAGCAGCAGCGCGATTATTTTTTGCGCCAACAAATGAAAGTGCTGCAAGACGAACTGGGCTATGATAGTTTCGAGCAGGACGTGGAAGCGTTGCGCGCCCGGGGCGAGAAGAAAACGTGGTCGCACGATGTGCGCAAACATTTCAACAAGGAACTGGACAAGATCTTGCGCATGAACCCACAAGCCGCTGAATTCCCGGTGGCGATGGGCTATGCCGAGTTCATGGTCGATTTGCCGTGGAATGAGTTTACGACCGATAGTTTTAACCTCCATACAGCTCAGCAAATCCTGGATCGTGACCACTTTGGCCTAGAAAAAGTCAAAGAAAGAATCATTGAATACTTGGCGGTGCTCAAACTCAAAAACAACCTCAAAGGCCCCATTTTGTGCCTCTACGGCCCGCCAGGGGTTGGCAAAACCTCCTTGGGCAAGTCGGTGGCCAAAGCGCTGGATCGCAAGTACGTCCGCATGTCGCTCGGAGGCCTGCGCGATGAAGCCGAAATCCGGGGCCACCGCAAAACCTACGTCGGGGCCATGCCCGGCCGTATTTTGCAAAACCTGAAAAAAATTGGCTCGGCCAACCCGGTTTATATTCTTGACGAAATTGACAAAGTGGGCGCTGATTTTCGGGGTGATCCCGCCTCGGCCCTGCTGGAGGTGTTGGATCCCGAACAAAACAGCACTTTTGTCGACAACTACTTGGAAGTGGAATACGACCTGTCAAAAGTATTGTTCATTGCCACGGCCAACTCGTTGGACACCATCCACCCTGCCCTGCGCGATCGGATGGAAATCATCGAGATCAACGGTTATACCCAAGAAGAAAAAGTACAGATTGCCAAAAAGCACCTGATCCCCAAACTCCGCAAAGACCACGGCCTCGCCACCAAAGACTTTAACATTGACGATAAAGTGGTCATGAAAGTGGTACAGGAATACACCCGCGAATCAGGGGTGCGCAATCTCGAGCAAAAACTGGGGGCCTTGGTGCGCAACGTGGCCAAGTTTGTCGCCATGGAACAACCCTACCAGAAGAAAATCCGTGAAACTGACGTGGAACGAGTGCTCGGTGCTCCTATTTTTGACAATGAAGAATATGCCGGCAATGACATCGCGGGCATAGTCACGGGCTTGGCTTGGACCCAAGTGGGGGGCGAAATCCTGCTCATTGAGTCGAGCCTCAACCGGGGCAAGGGCACCCTCCAACTCTCGGGCCAACTGGGGGATGTGATGAAAGAATCGGCCATGGCGGCCCTCTCCTATCTCAAGGCCAATGCCGAGTCGCTCGGGATTGACCACCGGATGTTTGGCCTCTACGACCTGCACGTCCACGTACCAGCGGGCGCGGTGCCCAAAGATGGCCCCTCGGCCGGCATCACCATGTTCACCTCCCTGGCCTCGGTGTTCACCCAGCGCCGGGTAAAAGGAAACTTGGCCATGACCGGCGAAATCACCCTGCGCGGCAAAGTGCTGCCCGTGGGCGGAATCAAGGAAAAAATCCTGGCCGCCCGCCGGGCAGGGATCAAGGAAATCATCTTGTCCATCCGCAACCGCAAGGATATTTTGGAAATCAACGAACAATATACCAAAGACATGGCTTTTCACTACGTCAACAATGTGGACGAAGTGCTGAAACTGGCCCTGCTGGACGAAAAAGTAGCAAAACCTGTGACTTTTATATTGGAATAAAGCAAGTACATTTGCCAAAAGGCCGTAAAGGTTTCAGACTTTGCCTAAGTTTGAAGCCTTTTCTTTTACTCCCGTTCACCAACCATTTATTGCCATGAACCCAGAAACCCTGTCCCCACATACTACCGCGCTATTGCTGGTCGATATGCAAAATGATTTTTTCTTCAAAAAGGGGGCTTATCCCCGGGCAGGGGTCACGTTGCCAGATGCGGCGGGCCTGATCGACCGGTTGGCCGATCTGGCCGAGGTGGTGCGGGAGGGCGGTGGTTTTGTGGTTTCTACGCATTTTACTTTGCTGCCCGGCCGCCATGCCGAACCCATCATTACCAGCCACTTGCGCCAAGCCCGACCGTTTTTGGCCAAAGGTGATTTTGCCCCCGGCACATTTGGCCACCAGCTCATCGAGGAACTCGGCCCCGCCGATATCCAAGTGGACAAGATCGCCGCCTCGGCGTTCTACCATACCTTCTTGGATTTTGCCCTCCGGCAAACCGGGATTGATACGCTCTTGATCGGCGGCATCACCACCAACACCGGAGTGGCCGCCACCCTGCGCGATGCCCAAACCCACGGCTACCGCACCGTATTGCTCTCCGATGGCAGCGCGGCTTTTTCGGAAGAAGCCCACTTGGCCACTGTCCAATCGATCAAGCACATTTCGCCCCTGGCCACCTGCGAGCAAATGATAGAAATTTTGGAAGGCTATAAATAGCTGTTGCTGAAGCTGTAAGTGGCCAAGCATCGGTTTTTTGCCCGCCGCGCCGCCACGTTACCCCGTGCCCAACCCCACCGCCTTATTTGGCCGTGGCCCGTTGCCATGCTAGGTAAAAACAGAAGGCTGAACCCAGCAACGCAACCAGGGCCGTGAGGGCCAGCGATTTGCCCAGGGCCAGATCGTCGTGAAAAACCAGATCGTTGAGCAAGGCCGGGGAGGTGGGCCCGAGGCCAAGGCCCACCGCATTTTGGGCGAACAGCAACAGCGCCGAGGCAAAACTGCGCAACTGGGCCGGCACCATCTCCTGCACCGCCGCGACGGAAACCCCAATATTGGAACTCATCACCAAGATAAAAAAGACGAGGGCAAATTGGGTCAGGGCGGGGGTGGGCATGGCATTGTAGGCCAGGCTGATCGGAATCCATACCACCGCCGACCAAAAACAAAAGCGCAGTTTCGCGCCGCGCACGCCCCGGCCCGAGAGATAGTCGGCCATGCGCCCGCCCACCACCAAGCCCACGGGAGCGCACAACATGGAAATGAGGCCCACAAAATCGCTGGACGCTTTGGGGGTCAGGTGCTGGATCCGGGTGAGGTAGGTGGGCATCCACGTGCCGGCCCCGTAGCTCACCACCGTGAACAGCGCCGAGCCGGCCAAAAACCACCAAAACAACCCCCGATTTTTGCTCAAATAACGCACCGATTCGCCAAAAGTGGGTTGGGCCGCCACCGACAGATCGGCGTGCGCAAAGTTGCGGCGCACTGGCTCGCGCAATAAAAAAACCAGCCCGGCAATGAGCAGGCCGGGCAGACCGACGTAGAAAAAAACCAGTTGCCACGAGAATATTTGCCCTATGACTGGCAAAACCACCGTGCCCAGCGGGGCCACGGCTTCCAAGATCCGGCCACCGATGATGTACGCCAGACCAGTGCCCAAATAGATCCCGATCGAGTAAACACTCATGGCAGTGGCCAGCCGCTCTTTGGGAAAATAATCGGCAATCATGGAATAGGCCGAAGGGGAAAGGGCTGCTTCGCCCACCCCTACCCCTATGCGGGCCATGAACAATTGGCCATAATTCTTGGCCATGCCGCAGGCGGTGGTCATCAAACTCCACAGGATGATCCCTGTGGTGATGATGTTTTTGCGGTTGTGCCGGTCGGCCAAGCGCCCAATGGGCAGACCGAGGGTGGCATAGAACATGGCAAAACTGGCCCCCAACAACAAGCTCACTTTGGTATCGCTCAGACCAAGGTCGCGTTTCATCGGCTCTACCAACAAATTGACAATGTAGCGATCAATAAATGAGAAAATATAGGCAATCATCAAGACGACCACCACGAACCAAGCGTAGGCAGTACGGGGCCGAGCGGGAATTGGGCTTAAATTGGCCATGTGGGTTTTTGGCTAATGCAGTTTAAATTGCGCTCAATATACAGTTGTTTTGTAACGTCATTGGCGGGAAGACTAAATTTCTGCCCGGTGATCCACCAAGCCGTTGTTTGGTTGCCGCCAGTTGTCCATTTCACTGTTTTAGCCCTACCAACCGCTCTCTGCATGGAACGCCCCGATGTACCGCCCAAAATCTTGGCCCAATTGGAAAAATTGGAACAGAAGTACGAAGTGATGGGACAGGATTTGTCGTCTTATCTCGACGGCCTGCTGTACGCCAACTACACCACCTACTGGGACTATATCCATTTGGACACCTTGCTGAGTTTGCAGACCCCCAAAACCGACTTCCCAGATGAAAAAATATTTATCACCTATCACCAAATTACCGAGCTGTATTTCAACTTGGTGCTGTGGGAAATCCAGCAATTGGCCCAAGAAGTCGATTTGACCGAGGCAGTGTTCTTGATGCGGATGAAACGACTGATTCGATATTTTCGGCAACTGATCAGTTCGTTCACGGTCATGATTGATGGAATGGAAGCCGAGCAGTTTTTGAACTTCCGCATGTCGCTCCTGCCCTCGAGCGGGTTCCAGTCGGCCCAATATCGGATGATCGAGATCTGCGCGGCCGAGCTCAAGCACTTGGTCAACCATGATTTCCGCGCCCAGATCGACACCCACACCACGATCGAGGAAATGTATGAGCAAATTTACTGGAAACGGGGGGCCACGGAGTTGGCCACTGGCAAAAAAACCCTGACCCTCAAGCAGTTTGAGAAAAAATATTCGGAACAATTGATCCGCTTGGCCTATTCCTACCGCGACCGCAACCTGTGGTGGCTCTACCGCAAAAACTTCCCCGAATCGGCGGCGGCAGTGGAAGCCCTGCGCACGCTTGATGCGTTGGTAAACGTGGATTGGTGCTTGGCCCACTTCAGTTCGGCCATGCGCTATTTATACCGCGAACCGGCCATTATCGAGGCCACGGGTGGCACCAACTGGCAAAACTATTTGCCGCCCCGTTTCCAAAGGAATATTTTTTATCCTGAACTGTGGAGCGAAGAAGAAAAAGCCGAATGGGGCAAAAGTTGGGTTTTTGAACAATTGAAGCGGCTCCAGTAGATTGAATAAACAAAGATGAAGTACAAAAAAATAATTGTCAAGATTGGCTCCAATGTGCTGACCCAGCCCGATGGAAAGCCCGACATCGCCCGGATGGCCCACTTGATCCAGCAGGTGGCCGCCGCCACCGCACAAGGAGTAGAAGTCATCTTGGTTTCATCGGGGGCCGTTGCCTCGGGGCGCAGCGCCATCCAACTCCCCGAAAAGTATGACCCAGTGGCCCGCCGGCAAGTGCTGGCCGCCGTGGGGCAAGTGAAACTGATCCAGACTTACCACACACTACTGGCCCAGCATGACCTTACTTGTGCCCAAGTGCTGGTCACCCGCGAGGATTTCCGCGATCGGCAGCACTACCTGAACATGAAAAATTGTTTGACCGCTCTGCTGCAAAACGGCATTATCCCGGTGATCAACGAAAACGACGTGGTGTCAGTCACCGAGCTGATGTTCACCGACAACGACGAACTGTCGGGCTTGGTGGCGGCAATGATGGATGTTGAGGCGTTGTTCATTTTATCCAATGTTGACGGTATTTTCACCGCCCCACCCAGCCAGGCGGGGGCGGTGCTCATCGCGGAGATCACGGATCTAAAACAGAGTTTGTCGCGGGCCGTCTCGACCGAAAAATCCGAATTTGGGCGGGGGGGCATGTTGACCAAGACCAACATTGCCCGCAAAGTGGCTCGGCTGGGCATTGCCGTCCACATTGCCAATGGCCAGCGAGACGGCATTATTTTGGCCCTACTGGGCGACTCCCCGCCGGGCAGCCGATTTGTGCCCCACAAAACTGCCCCGGGCCGCAAAAAATGGATTGCTCATGCCGATATTGCCGTCAAGGGCGAAATCATCATCAACGATGGCGCCGCCCATGCGTTGCGCGCCGGATCGGCCACTAGCCTACTGCCCGTGGGCATTGTGAGGCTGGTGGGCCGGTTCGACAAAGGCGATGTCGTGGGGATTTTTACCCAAACGGGCCAATCGGTAGGGCTGGGCATTGCCCAATATAGCTCGGACAAAGCCCAAGAACGACTGGGTAAACAACGCCAGCGGCCTTTGGTGCATTATGATTATTTGTTTTTGACCGAATAAGACCACCGAGCACCCAGCCCGCTCATTTTTCAAAATTTTGGGGAACGGCTTTGCAAGTTTTGGCCAAATGCGTTAACTTTCCTTGAAAACAACTGATTTATATTCGTCCAACACAATGCGCATAAAAACTTGGCAATGGGGATCGCTTTTATCGATGGGCGGCTTGGCTACTTATCTGGTTTGGGGAGCAATGTCGCCCAAAGTGAGCTACAATCACGACATTCGCCCAATTATCAATAAAAATTGCATTGCTTGCCATGGTGGGGTCAAAAAATCAGGCGGCGTCAGCTTTTTGTTCCCCGAGGATGCCTACGCCAAAGGCAAATCGGGCCGGGCGGCGATCGTCCCTGGCGACCCGGCGGCCAGCGAAATGATCCGCCGGATCACTTCGCATGACCCCGAGATGCGAATGCCCCTCGACGGCCAGCCCTTGCCCAGTGATCAGATCGACCTGTTGAAACGCTGGATTGAAGAAGGGGCCAAATGGGAAGACCACTGGGCCTACGTTCCGCCCCAATTGCCGAAAATTCCGGCCGCGGGCCAAGGCTGGGCCCAAAACCCGATCGATCATTTTGTGGCCGAAAAACTGGCTGAAAAACAACTCTCTCACGCTGCCCAAGCCGACCGCCGGACGTTGATCCGCCGGGTGAGCCTCGACCTCATCGGCCTACCCCCGACTTTGGCGCAAGTCAATCGGTTTGTGGCCGATCAATCACCCAATGCCTACGAAAAAGTGGTGGATAGCCTACTGGCTTCACCGGCGTATGGTGAGCGCTGGGCCGGAATGTGGCTGGACATGGCCCGCTATGCCGATTCCAAAGGCTACGAAAAAGACCAATACCGGAGCATTTGGCAGTTTCGCGACTATGTGATCCGGGCTTTCAATGCCGATAAACCTTTTGACCAGTTCACCACCGAGCAACTGGCGGGCGATCTACTGCCCAACCCCACCGAGGAGCAGCTGGTGGCAACGGCTTTTCACCGCAATACGATGAACAACGACGAAGGCGGAACCGACGATGAGGAGTTCCGTACCGCCGAAATTCTTGACCGGGTAAATACCACTTGGGATGTTTGGCAAGGCACCAGTTTTGCTTGTATCCAGTGCCATAGTCATCCCTATGATCCGATCCGCCACGAAGAATATTACAAGTATTTGGCTTTTTTCAACAACACCCAAGATTATGACCGTCCCGATGACCTGCCCCTGCTGCGGGTGTATGCCGATTCGGACAAAGTCAAAATGGCCGACCTGATCCAGTGGATCGAGCAAAAAGACAAACCGGCCAACGCCCAAGTTTTTCAAAAAGTAAAGCAGGGCATCACCACCCCCCACCCGCCCATTCGGCAAGTGTTGAGCGATACCCGCACCCAGCATGGCCTTTCGGCGTTTGCCCAGCGGCGGCGGCAGGCATTGCTGCCCAGGCTCAGCGCCCAAGAATTTGACGAATATGAACGGGTCCAGACGCGGTTTGGGATGTTGGGCTATATCCGCCACCAGTCATTTGTCATGTACCGGGGCATGGATTTGAGCCAAATTGACAACATTGGCGTGGAATATTTTTCCAACACTACGGGCGGGGAAATCGAGATCCGGATCGACAAGCCCGATGGCCCACTGCTGGGCACTGCCATGCTGCCCGTCACCGATCCAAAGGGATCGCTCTGGAACAAAGAGGCCAAATGGAAAATCACCAGCACTAAGATAGTACCCCAAACCGGCCAGCATGATGTGTATTTTGTGTTCAAATGTGAAAAAACCAAGTACAACACCGACATGCGCAATGACAGTGGCGATGAATTTTTGGGGCCTTATGAAATCAAAAATTTTTATTTGAACCCAACTGGTCGGGCGTGGCCCCAGTTGGACAAGCAGTTGGTGGGCCTGAAAGATTCGCTGGCCAAGTTTATGCCCATCACCACGCCGATCCTGCGCGAGCTGCCCGCCGGGCGGGAGCGCACCACCAAGATGTTTGTGAGGGGCAACTGGATGGTGCCGGGCACGACGGTCAAACCCGATGTGCCCCAGTCGCTAGGGGGACTCAAAGGCCGGCCCGCCAACCGGTTGGGCCTGGCTCAGTGGATGCACAGCCCCGAAAACCCCCTCACGGCCCGGGTGCTGGTCAACCGTTTTTGGGAGCAACTGTTTGGGGTTGGCTTGGTCGAGACCTTGGAAGATCTCGGCTCACAAGGGGCCAAACCTTCCCACCCTGAACTATTGGACTGGCTGGCCGTCCAGTTGCGGGACGAATACAAATGGAGCATGAAACGCCTGTTGAAGCAAATCGTGTTGTCGGCCACCTATCAGCAGTCGGCAGTGGCCACCCCCGAGGCACTGGAACGCGACCCGGCCAACCACTACCTGTCGCACGCCCCCCGGGTACGGATGAGCGCCGAGCAACTCCGCGACCAATCACTGGCCGTGAGTGGACTGTTGAGCCATAAAATGTACGGCCCCAGTGTCATGCCACCGCAGCCCGAAGGCGTTTGGCAAGTAGTGTACAGTGGTTCGGCCTGGAAAACCAGCCAAGGCGAAGACCGCTACCGCCGTGCCCTTTACACTTACTGGCGGCGGAGCAGTCCCTATCCTTCGCTCCTCGCGTATGATGCGCCGAGCCGGGAGTTTTGCGTGAGCCGGCGGATCCGGACCAACACCCCATTGCAAGCATTGGTAAGCCTCAATGATACGGTCAGTTTGGAAAATGCCCGTTTCTTGGCCAAACGGGCCATTCAAGCCGTGCCCAGTGGCGAAGTGAAAGCGGTGATCGAGCGCGCCTACGAAATCGCCATGATCCGCCAACCAGCCCCGCAGTCGGTCGCTGCCTTGCAAAAATTGTATCAAAAATCAGTCGCCGATTTCAGCAAAGATCCCGAGGGGGCTGCCGAACTAAGTGGCCAAGCCAAGGAAAAAGCCGTGGAACTGGCCGCCTATACCTTGGTGTGCAACGCAATAATGAACCTTGATGCGTTTGTGGTGAAAGACTGACGGAATGGGCCCGCTCCTAGGCGTGGGCCCATTGGCGGAGCAGTGCATTTTGTCAGCTATTTCATCCTGCTTCGCCAATATTTCACCAGCAAAACATACCATTTAAGTCCTATTTTCAATCGTTGGAAACCCGCTTTCCAGCCCCTATTGCCCTGTCACATGGCCCTCAACTACCTCTGGATTGCCTTTTTCCTGATTGCTTTTGTCATCGCCCTGTTTAAACTCATCGTCTTGGGCGACACCGAGGTGTTCCAAAAAATAATGGCCAATACTTTTGACACTTCAAAAACTGCCTTTGAAATTTCCCTTGGGCTTACCGGCGTGATGACCCTTTGGCTGGGCCTGATGCGCATCGGCGAAAAAGGCGGGGCCGTCAATATCTTGGCCAAAGTAGTCGGCCCATTTTTTAACCGGCTATTTCCCGAGCTGCCCAAGAACCACCCCGTCATCGGATCCATCCTGATGAATTTTTCGGCCAATATGCTCGGACTGGACAATGCGGCCACCCCGCTGGGCCTCAAAGCCATGCGCGAAATGCAGGATCTGAACCCCCAACCCGAAACCGCCTCCAACGCCCAAATCATGTTCTTGGTGCTCAACACCTCGGGCCTCACCATCATCCCGATCAGCATCATGGTTTACCGCGCCCAGGGCGGGGCCGCCGATCCCTCCGATGTGTTCCTGCCCATCTTGCTGGCCACTTTCTTTTCCACCCTCACCGGGCTAGTCGCCGTGGCCATCTATCAGAAAATCAATTTGTTGGATAAAGTGATCCTCGCGTATCTGGGCACGGTGGTGGCTGCGGTGGCTGGGCTGATCTGGTATTTCTCAACCCTGCCCCAAGCGCAGATCAGCGTCATTTCATCCGTGGCCAGCAATGTCATCTTGTTCAGCATCATCATCGCCTTCATTACATTGGCCCTGATCAACAAAGTGAATGTGTATGAAGCTTTTATCGAGGGGGCCAAGGATGGTTTTGGCGTCGCCGTCGGAATTATTCCCTACTTGGTGGCGATGTTGGTGGCCATTGGCGTGTTCCGCACTGCCGGGGCCATGGATGTGCTCGTGGAAGCGATCGGCTGGCTGTTCCGGGCGTTGGGCATCAATGCCGACTTTGTGCCCGCCCTGCCCACTGCATTGATGAAACCCCTGAGCGGCAGCGGGGCGCGGGGCATGATGCTCGACGCGATGAAAACTTATGGGGCCGATTCGTTTGTGGGCCGCCTTTCGTGCGTGATCCAAGGCTCTACCGAAACCACTTTCTACATTTTGGCGGTTTATTTTGGTTCGGTGGGCATCAAGCGCACCCGCTATGCCCTCGCCTGCGGTCTATTGGCCGATCTGGCCGGGGTAACTGCGGCCATTTTCTTGACTTATTTCTTCTTTGGGGCCTGAGAAGGGAAACTCAGCGGGCTGCATTTTAGCCTATCTTTTGGCGAAACAGCCTCAGGACGATCAAGGGGCCACGTTTTTAGGGCAACTTGGTGGGGTTGAAGCCGTGTTGGCAATAGTTATTGTTTTGCCTCATTTCTCAACTCCTGAATCTGCTCGCTAGTCAATCCGGTTATTTGAGCGATAAGGTCGTTCTGTAGTCCTGCCAATATGGAATTTGCAGCAATTTTTTTTGCTTCATTTTCTTTCACCAGCATTTCTCTAGTGATCTCGTCTGTCTCCCGCATTCTGGCGTATTCGTATTCTTCCAGTTCCGCTTTCGTCCAGGTGTGTCTGTCGGCTTCTTGATAGGCACTTTTCAGGCCCACATCATCCACACTTGCCGGAATCAACTTCAAATCCCCTGCATTCTTGATAAAATAAATCCATTTCTCTGTCAAAGTCTGCAATTCTTCCTCTGCCATATCAAACTTGGGCAACTCTATAAAAGTAAACTCTAGGTCTTTGAGTTTGTGTTCCTTCGTGTCTGCGTCCAATATCAAGTGCCTAGACAAGTAATGCGGGTTCTGCAAATATTCAAAATCCATGATACCGATGAAAATGACAGGTTTGAGTTTGTAATAGTTTTCACCTGCGTCCAACTGGGCGGCATAGCTCTTGGCCCCGTAATACACAATGCGTTTGTCGAGTCCGAGCCGGTCTGTCACCTGCATTTCCACGATGTAGAAGTTACCTGCCTGGTCTTTGGCCCGCACGTTCAGGATAGTGGTCTTGGAGCCGGCCATGCGGGGCAGTTGGTAGGGATTGAGAATTTCTACCCACACGATTTGTTTGGAACCTTCCAGTTTGAGAATGGCATTGAGAAAAGAGATGAGAATTTCAGTTTTGGTTTCGTTGCCAAATATTTTGCGGAAGGCGATGTCGTTTTTGACGTCAGCGAATTGCATAGGTGCCTATTTGGGTACAGACAAAAATATGAAAAAAGGCGGAGATTGTCCGCCTTGGTCTGACAAAGGTTTGTCCTGATGAATCAAGTGTCTGCCTGAAAATGGTATTTCTATAATTGTGCCTAACGGAAAAGTATTTATGAAGAAGGGCGGGTTTATATAGCACAAATGTTTCATCTACCACAAAAGCCACTAAAAAGCACCCGTGACCCAAATTTAGCACTTTTGCCCCTTTTTATAAATACAATGTTACGCACAGTTATTAGTCTTTTTCGTTACGCAGGTGCTCTACTTGTTCAACTGTTAAGCCTGTATCTTCTGCAATTTCTGCATTTGTTAAATTACGCCTGATGAGTTTTTTAGCAATTTCAATTTTCTCTGCTGTTCTTTCCTTAGTCAAAACAATTTTTGCAGCCTCTTTATTTTTGGCTTGTGCTCTTTCTTCGGGTGTCAAGTTCTCAAAACTTATCAATTCCATTGCTTTTTTAATGCCTTCGTTTTGCATATTCAAAACAGGTCTTTCGGGGCTGTGAATGGATTGATAAATTAAATCTAACCAGTCCCTTATCTGTTTAGGGGTTTCTTGGTTAGGGTGGTTAGGATTTAAACAGACAAATTGGTGTCCATACAAATCCCTAACTGCTCCTTGTAAGGTTTGCGGGTTTAAGTTTAACAACAAAACTTCATCAAGAATGGGCTTACCATTTTTTTCGCTGATTTTGTAAGGTGCAGTTAAAACCACAATTACATAAACAGTTCTTTCTATGTCATACTCTTTGCTACTTCTTTGTTGCTCCGCAATCAGCATTAAAAAGTAGTGCAAAAATCTATCGAAATGGTGGTCATATTCAACACGCTGAATTTCAAT
>JAYUVL010000480.1:0-10312 GCA_043754075.1 Cytophagales bacterium
GTGGGTTTGCGAACCCCGGTACTTTGGGTAGGGCCGGCCCCGGTTGTGGAAGTGGAAGGCATCGCGGAGGCGGTACTCGCGCAGGTAGCGGCCATAGAGGCCCTTGCTCCACAAAATACCATGCCGCACAGCATGGGGGCCGTGCAGTTCGTCCACACTGAGGCCCAGAGACAAACAGTGGTAACCCATGATCTGCATGGGGCCCCACGAAGTGGCCAGTTGTTTGAGTTCGGCGTCGGTTCGGTCTTTGAGCTGGGCGGTGGACACCCCGCTGTACATGGCCAACTTCCCATCGCGTACCCGTTTCAGCGTCGCGAACACTTTGGGCTCAAAGCGGCTGTTGGCTGGTTTATTGGCCCCACACTCCAATAGGATCAGGGCTTTGAAATATTCGGGCGGCAGCCGGTATTTTTTGCAAAGGGAATCCACCTGTTTGCCGTAATTGCGCTCTACTTTGCCCATCAGATAGCGCACATCGCCCAGTGGCAAAGGCCGCCGGGCCCGCCAAGCCCAACGGCCAATTCCCGCTATCAACAATAAAAGCACCAACAGTAAAATTTTCTTCATGGAAAGGCAGGCTTGACGCAAAATAAATACTACCGATTGACAAAATTTAGTTTTCCCCGCCTTTGTGCTATAAATTAATGACAATCACGACCGAGATCGGACAAATTCAAAAAATTGCGTTAAAATTGGATTCATTTTCTTTATGATGAAAACAAACCTATTTTTATTTTTGCTCGCTGGTCTTGGGCTGGCTGCGTGCAAAGACGCCGCCGATGGCCAGCGCGATGCTTCGGCTCAAACCGCCGATCGGCCAACTGATTCGACCGCCGCTGCGCTTAGCCTGCAAAAAGCCGATTTTGGCCAAGTCTATGGTCAACCGGTGCACCTTTACACCCTTCGCAATGCCAACGGTGGGGTAGTCAAAATTACCAACTACGGCGGGATAATCACCTCGTGGCTCGCCCCGGACAAAGATGGGCAATGGGCCGATGTGGTGCTGGGTTATGACACGCTCGCGAGTTACTTTACCCAATTCAACTATTTTGGGGCCATTGTTGGGCGGTTTGGCAACCGGATTGCCGGGGGCAACTTTAAGCTGAACGGCAAAACTTATCAACTGGCGACCAATAACAGCCCCAACCACTTGCATGGCGGCACGAAAGGCTTTGACCGAGTGGTTTGGCAGGCGGCTGAAATACGGACCAATAGCACCGTGGGGCTCCAGCTAAATTATCAGAGCAAAGATGGCGAAGAAGGCTATCCCGGCAACGTGGCAGTGCAGGTCACCTATACTTTTGGGAACGATCATGCCCTGCAAATGGACTACCGCGCCACGACCGACCAGCCCACGGTAATCAACTTGACCAACCATAGCTATTTCAACCTTACTGGGGGGCCGGGCAACGCACTGGGACATTTGCTCATGCTCAAGGCGAGCCGGTTTTTGCCCGTGGACAAGACGCTCATCCCCACCGGCGAACTGAAATCAGTGGCGGGCACCCCGTTTGATTTTAACGTGCCCACCCCGATTGGTAAGTGGATAGATCAACCCGATCCGCAGATCAAACTTGGCAACGGCTACGATCATTGTTGGGTGCTCGACCGGGCCGGCCCGGGCCTGGAACTGGTAGCCTCCGCCCTTGATCCGGTCAGTGGCCGGGTGCTGGAGGTGCTCACCACCGAGCCGGGCATTCAATTTTACGCCGGCAATTTTCTGGACGGATCGCTCAGAGGCAAGCAGGGGATGGTGTACCAAAAGCGGCAGGCGTTCTGCTTGGAAACCCAACATTATCCCGATTCGCCCAACCAGTCCGCTTTTCCGAGCGTAGTGCTCCAGCCGGGCGAAACTTATCAAACCACTACTGTATATCGCTTGGGGGTGAGGCGTTGATCACAAATTCAACCGCGCGCTCTTGTCAAAGAAGCGCCAAGCCAAAAAGATGGCGGCAAAGGTAAGCCCGGCCAGCAGCCCGATCCAAACCCCGGGAATGCCGAAACCCAATTTGAAACCGAGCAGATAACCCAGCGGCACGCCCAGTACCCAATAGGCGATGAGCGCAATAAGGGTAGGGGCTTTAATGTCTTGGATGCCGCGCAGCACCCCCATCCCGATGACTTGCACTCCGTCCGAAATTTGGAAAATGGCAGCATAGATCAGCAAAGAGGCAGAAATGGGCACTATTTCCTCCAACAATGGGTCGTTGGCGTCCAAGTAGAACAGCGGCAGCCAATAGCGGGTGAGTGCGATGAGCGCCGCGCAGCCGCCCATGAACAAGATGACCAAATGGTAGGCGGCCATGCCAGCGGTGCGCATCTCCGCCCGATCCTTGCTGCCGTACAGGCTGCCGATGCGGATGGCGGCCGCCGAACTGATGCCCATTGCTGTTAGGAAGGTGACCGTGGCCACGTTGAGGGCAATCTGGTGGGCGGCCAAGGCCACTGGGCCCATCCACCCCACCATGACATTGACAAACCCAAAGGCACTGACTTCAAAACCGGCCTGGAATCCGACGGGGATGCCCATTTTGGCCAGTTTGGCGAGCATCGCCCCGGACAGATCTCGAAAATGCAACCCGGCGCAATAGGGGCCAAATTTTTCTACATAGAAAAAACGGGCCATCAGCGCCCCTGCCATCACGATCCGGGCAGCCAAGGTGGCTATGCCCGCACCCAACAAACCCAGGCTGGGAAAACCCAAATGGCCAAAAATCAGCAAATAGTTGAAAAATATATTCAAGATGGCCCCAAAAAAGTTGATGTACATCGGTTCCTTGGTGTAGGACAACCCATCCATGAACTGTTTGAAGGCTTGAAAAATCATCACTGGAATGATCGAGAGCCCGACGATGCGAAAATAGGGCGTGGCCAGGACCACTACTTCGGGGGCTTGCCCAAACTGCCCAAGGAAAAAGGACGCAACATAAGACAGGCCAAAGAGGGCCACACCGATCACGGTGTAAAGCACCAAACTGTGTTTGAGCAACAGCCGGTTCTCGGTTTGGTTGCCAGATGCATCAGCGGCGGCCACCAGCGGCGTGAGCGACCAAGTAATGCCCATGCCAAATAGGAGGATGGTGCTCAAGATGGCATTCGCAAAGGCCGATGCCGCCAGCGAAATGGAGTCATACTGCCCTACCATTGCATTGTCGGAGAGCGCAATGAGGATAGTGGACAACTGCCCGGCAATGATTGGCAGGGCCAATTTCATGATCCGCCGATAGTTATCTAAATACCGGTTAAAGTAGGACATACAAGTTAGCTTAAAATCAGCGCAAAACTAGCGATTTAAGCCAGATAATGTGGTTTGGCCGTAACTAATGGGGAACAATCGGCAGTCTTGCGCGGTTTTTGATCTAGGTTGTTTAACACCCTGCTTGCTCCTTCCAACCTTTTTTTGAGATTATAAACGATGAAAAAGAAGACTTCCCTCCCCTCCCAATTTTCCCCCAACTTGGCCCAGTGGAAAGCCAAACAGGGCAAGCCAAATGCCAAGTCCCAGATGTTGGGCCCAGATCCGCAACGGCTCACCGCCGCCTCGCCCGGCCAAAAGACAGCCGAAGAACCAGTGGTCAGTCAGCCGTTGGCCGAAGCGGAAAGGCATCAGGCAGAGATTTTTGCGCCACATTACCTCACCGGGGCCGAAACGCCCATTCTTAGCTCCGAGCCGTCTCCGTTGGCGGGTGGCGCGGCTCTTGGGCCGGTCATTGCCCCCGATGAACCAAAGCTGGAGATCGCGGCCGAACTCCCCAGCACTACGCCAGTGCCCCTGACCGAGCTATCAACGCCAGATTTTGGCTTGGTCCAAAACAGCCAACCAGAAGTGATCGCGCCCGAAACCCCACCGGCCCACGATCAAGGGACAAGTAAGGCTGCGGTAACCGAAACGTTACCGGCTCAAAAAGTAACCGGGGGGATCAGTGACTACGAAGAAGTGTTGTTTGCCAAACTGAAGGACAAGCGTACCCAGCAAGAAAACCGGCAAGCCGATCAGCAAGCCACGGAACAAGCCGAGCTGGAACAGTCGGTCGAGGATTTGGTCAGGAAAGTACGATTGGAAATTTTTGGCCAGCGCCATTCATAGTCAGTTTCGCTACACGTTCATCAGCGATTCGCGGCGGCGCATTTTCCCGGCCGGAATCCCGAACATCATCTTGAACCGGCGACAAAAGTAGGCGGTATCTTTGTAACCCACGTCGTTGCCAATGGCCCGGATGCTTTTCTTGGAGGTGCGGAGCAAGTTTACCGCCATTTCCATGCGCTGGTACTCAATGTAGTCTTGGGGATTGATGCCGGTGAGCATCTTGAAATACTGGCCCACGTAATCTTCCGACACATTGGCCACATTGGCCAATACCTTGTTTGACAAATCGCCGCCGAGGCTATTTTTGATGTAGGTAAAGATGTCAATAAGACGCGGATCTTTAAAATAGGTGCTATTGGTGGCCAACTGTTCCACAAATAGCTTGTTCTGCAAGATGTAGCGAATTATTTCCACCACGATTTGGTCGGTATTGAGATGAACTATCCGATCCTTGCCGGGCAAGGTGGTTTCGCTCTCGATCGCAACCTCATTTATCAGATAGGATAACTTTTTGTGGGGGGCGATGGTGAATGCTGGTATGTCAAGCGAAGTGAAAAAACCCACCGAGTCAAATACTTTCGCTTCAAAAGTGACGTAATGATAATTTTCTGCACTAGCTCCATTTTCAGTACCGGAGACATGGCGCCGAAAATATTTTTCGCGATTATTGAGAAACTCCTCGTTGGAGGCAATCACCGCTGAGGAAGGTGAACCGTAGGTAATGATGGCGGGCTTGCCAGCTGGGATGAAAAGCAGTTCGCCTTCCTTGACTTGGATATTATCTTGACCATAGTACAAATGGCCTTTATTCAACAGTACCAAGGAATTTTCAACATCATAAAAGTTAACAACTCGAACCGGCTGGACAATATCCAAGTGCTTGGCTTTGATGAACCTCACTCCCAATGACTCAATGATCTTGTTGTAATCTTCCATGTTGGCTGATCCATTTAGTAATTAGGACAAATCTAATACGAAAATGGATAAGTTCAAATAAAGTTATATAAATTATTAAAAAAATTATTTTCGCGTACCGATCACAATCTCTTCCGTAGTGATGACATTGCTGAGGTTGAGCTGCCGGTCAATGATTTGAACATTGAACCGCAGGGTGTCGCCTACTCTCACCGTGGGAGTGTAGGCGCCAGTGAAGGTGTAGGCAAATTTAAAGTTATACGTCAGCACCCCTTCAATGGCCCGGCCAACGTCAGAATCGCGCACCAAACGGGGAAACCGGCCAGCAATGGAGAAACTGGGTTCGGTAAATCGGATGGGCACAAATACTCCCCGTTGCCGTTTGAACGGACTGACGAGATAATTATTGAAATTGGGATTTTGTTGTCCGTTGATGGGTTGGGAATTGTCGCTTTCATTATAGCCCAAATCGCCGTTCCCATCGCGATAGTTGATGGTGATGATCACCGAATCTTGTCCCCGGAGCGGGATGTTGCTGATTCGATCAAATCCAATGTCGGGCGTATCAGGGTAATTGGGGGGCACAAAACAGGCCGACAAACCGCCCAAAAAGCAAAAAGCAAAAACTATATTAACTATTTTAACGTTTTTCATGGGTCATGAGGCAATAGTACTGGCCAAATTGGTTTGGGGCCAGCCAAATGTAAAGGTGCAAAAATTAAAACAATCAACCAAATTAATCCCCAACCGAGCGTAACCCAAGTATAAAATGCAATTTATTGAATCTTTCAAACAATCGTTGTTCAAAATCACAAAAGATAATTTTGTGGAGCACGCTTTGGCACTTTTCCGGTTTCAAGCAACCAACAATCCCATTTACGCCAACTACATTGCTTATTTGGGAATCGAGCCAAATAGCATCCGCCGCATTGACCAAATTCCATTTCTACCCATTGAGTTTTTCAAATATCACCCCATAGTGAGCAGTCAGGCGCCCATCTCGCACGTGTTTGCGAGCAGCGGCACCACCGGGCTGGACACCAGCAAACTCTTGGTGAGCGACCTGCCGTTCTACCAGCGGGTTGCCGAATGTGCCTTTGAGCAATTTTATGGCCCATTGGCCGATTACCACTTGCTGGCCTTGCTCCCATCTTACCTAGAGCGCAACAATTCCTCGCTAGTGTTCATGGTGGATCATTTTATGCACCACACTTCGCGCCATTCGGGCTTCTTCTTGCACGATACGGACCAATTGGCCCAGCGGTTGAAAGAAATGCAATCGAGTACTCACAAAATTCTTTTAATTGGCGTAACATTTGCACTTTTGGATTTTGCCGAGCAGTTCCCAATGCCACTGCCCAACGGAACCGTGGTGATGGAGACCGGGGGCATGAAAGGCCGGCGCCGGGAAATGGTGCGCGAAGAGGTGCACCAACTCCTGCAAAACGCCTTTGGGTTGGCCCAAGTGCACTCTGAGTATGGCATGACCGAACTGTTTTCGCAATGTTATGCCCGGGCTGGGGGCGAATTTGATTGTCCGCCTTGGGTACGGGTGTTGCTCCGCGACCTCAATGATCCATTTGATCTGGGTGCAGATCGGAAAGACGGAGGAATCAACGTGATCGATCTGGCCAATGTTGATGCTTGTGCATTCATTGAAACGAAAGACATTGGAGCACGCCAGCCGGGCAGTGAGGCATTCCGGGTGTTGGGCCGCTTTGACAATACCGATCTCCGGGGCTGTAACCTGCTGATTGCCTGAAAATTGAATTACTTATTATCTAACTCTATAATCATCTCCACCCCATGAAAGTAATCAAACTTGTTGCCGTGATCGTATGCGTTTCGCTGTTGGGCCTTTCTTCTTGTGCGTACAAGACTTGCCCCACTTATGCCCAAAAAGCTCCGGCCAAAACCGTGGCCAAGTACTAAACGGCCATCTGGCTGCGCGGCCACAAACGGCCAAGAAGCTGATATGCCCCAAACAAAAAGCCTGTCAAATTCAATTGACAGGCTTTTTGTTGGGCGGCCAGTGACTAGATTTTCATCACCCAACCCTTGGTGTCAGCCTTGCGGCCCCGCTTGATGTCCTCCAGTTCGGCGTAAATCTTGGGCGCCAGTGTGCGATTTTCCACCGGGGGCAGCTCATAGTTGGTGCCATCATGGCCGATTGTTTTGATGTGGGCAATGGTAGCGGCGGTTCCCACCCCAAATGCTTCTTGCAGGGTCCCGTTTTGGGCTGCCGCCACCACTTCGGCCACGCTGGCCTTGCGCTCTTCTACCGCCACGCCCCACTCGCGGGCCAAGGTCAATACGCTCTTACGGGTGATGCCCGGCAGTACGGTATCGGTCTCGGGGGCAGTGATGAGCACGTTGTTGATCAAAAACATGACATTCATTGACCCGGCTTCTTCAATGTATTGGTGGTCGCGGCCATCGGTCCAAAGCACTTGATCATAACCTTCTTGGTAGGCCAGTTTGGTGGGCAGCATGGCGGCCGCATAGTTGCCCGCGGTCTTGGCCGAGCCAGTTCCCCCGGCAGCGGCCCGGGTATAGTGGGTCTCAATTTTCACCTTGACCGGCGCACTGTAATACACACCGGCGGGCGAAGTAAAGATCAAAAACTTGAAACTTTCGGAAGGTCTCAGGCCAATGAAAGCGTCGGCCGCAAACAATACGGGCCGGATGTAGAGCGAACAGCCTTCACGCGGAGGCACCCAACCGCGATCCAGTTGCAGCAATTCCCGCAAACCGCCCAAGAAAATCTCTTCGGGTACTTCGGGCATGCACATCCGGGCTGCCGATACGTTCATCCGCTTCCAGTTTTCCTCTGGACGAAAAACCAGTACTTCACCGGCAGTATTTTTATAGGCTTTTAACCCTTCAAAAATCGATTGGCCGTAGTGAATGGCCGATAAGGCAGGGCTAAGGCTGAGATCACCGTAGGGGATAATTTGCACATTGGTCCATGATCCACCGATATAATCGGCAGAAAGTAGGTGATCGGAGAAGGTGCGGCCAAAAACCGGGTTCTCTAGGTCAATTTCCGGCAAACGGGATTTGGCCACCGGGTGGATGTCAATATCCAGGGCATTATCGATGATCATAAGCAAAAAAAGTTTAAACTATTTTCCATTTCAAAAAAGTAGGCTACAGATTGCCAAAATTGTCATAGATGACGGCCAATAATTCTTGGTGGACTTGTGCATGGCCACTGGCCACCAGTTCGCGCCCAAAAAGATAGGTGTCACCGTCCCGAAAGTCGCTGACCCGCCCGCCGGCTTCCTCCACCAGCAGTACGCCAGCGGCAATGTCCCAAGGGTTGAGGTTTTTCTCATAAAAGGCCTCAAAGCGGCCCGCCGCCACGTAGGCCAGATCCACCGCCGCCGACCCAATCCGGCGGAAACCGTGGGTCTTGAGCAAAAAGGCTTTTAGCAGGCCCATGTATTTGTCCAGATCGTCATTCTGGTAGGGGAAGCCAGTGGCCACCAGGCTCACCGCCAGCGAATCGACCGCCGAAGTGCGTATCGGGCGATCGTTGAGAAAGGTTCCGCCGCCACGTACAGCATGAAAGCATTCCTTGGAACTGACTTCGTACACTACCCCGAGCAACACTTGGCTGCCTTGGGCCAAAGCAATGCTGATGGCATAGATGGGCAGCCCGTGCACAAAGTTGGTGGTGCCGTCCAATGGATCGATGATCCAGTTGAGGCCGCCCGGTAGCTCTTCGCCACTGCCTTCCTCGGCAATAAAGCCGGCTTGGGGCAGCAGTTCCGACAAACGGGCCACGATCTTGGCCTCGGATTCTTTGTCCACGTAAGAAACCAGATCGTTCTTGCCCTTGGCTTCGGTGCGGGACCGATCAAAGGTGCGGGCCTCATGACGGATGAACCCACCCACTTCGTCCGCCAAGCGGATTACTTCGCGCACCAAGAAATGTATATCCACAAGCTGCAAAATAAGGTTTGGCGTAAATCTAATTTTTATTTAGAGCAAATCAAACAAATTGTTGATGCCGATCTGTTTATCGCGCACAAAACCCTCGCCAAAGCGCGTGCGGATGGACTGGCCGAACTCGCGTGCGCGGGCTTCCAAAAAATGGATGAATTCCGGGGTGGCAATAAAAGTGGGTTCATTGACTTGCCCGGGCACAAAAAACTGGGAGCGGTAGGCATAAATGGCGTCCATTTTTGTGTCCCAAAAATCAGAAATATCGACCACAAAGTCGGGGGCCAGGTAATTGCTTTGGATCATGTGGTAGAGATTTTTGGGCCGCCAAGCTGCTTGCAACTCATGGTCAATATACGTTTCAATTTTTTTGAGCCCGGCCAAGAAACAGGAATTGGCCACTAACTGGGCCCCTTTTCCGTGGTCGGGGTGGCGGTCTGATACGGCATTGGCAATCACGATCTCGGGTTGATACTGGCGGATGGCCCGGATCACGGCCAATTGGTGGGGCTCATCATTGACAAAAAAGCCATCGCGAAAGTTGAGGTTTTCCCGAATGGCCAGCCCCAAGATTTTGGCGGCCTCGGCGGCTTCTTCGGCCCGCAGCTCGGCCGATCCGTTGGTGCCCAGTTCGCCGGCGGTCAGGTCGACCACCCCTACTTTGTACCCTTGGGCAACGTGGGAGAGAATGGTGCCCCCGCAGCCCAGTTCGGCATCATCGGGGTGGGCAGCGATCACCAACAGGTCAAGTTTCATGCGCGATAAGGTACGGGGGAGCGTTAGGGTTGTATAATTTTTTGTTTTAGCAAAGGTAAGAAAAAATCGGCATACTTTCAGCGTTTGGCAGCCCGCGATTGAACCGCCACTATAAAAATCACTTCCCCGCTTGTCGCTAAGCCAATGATGGGCCCAGTTTTACTCGTCTTTTGTGTTTCGCAGTTGTTCTATTTGGCTAACTGTCAAACCTGTTATATCTGCAATAAACTCGTTGTCAGCGCCTTTTTTAATGGCATTTTTAGCAATTTCAATATTTCGTTCTTGTTTTGCTGTATAACTCACACTATTTTCAATACGTCTGTTTTCCTGAAATCGGTCATACATTTTCCTGTCTTCATCTGATAAGTCCTCGTAACGCAACGTTTCCTTTGCCTTGTCTAATCCTTTTGCTTTGAATGTATCTTTTACTTCACTGTTTTTTAAAAAATATATCCATTCGTCAAACGCATCTTTGGCAACATCATTAAAGTTGTTCACTTTCAGAATAAAGGGGACCTCGAAAAACTAAACAGAAGAAATTAAGTATATTTTTCTTCTTAATTTGTACTTAATTTCTTCTTAATTTGTACTTAATTTAGTACTTTT
>JAYUVL010000481.1:0-2028 GCA_043754075.1 Cytophagales bacterium
GGAGTTGAGCCACCGGACGGTCTGTTAGCTATCTGTGCGGGTCGCCTAGGCTGGGCCGCCCTATTTCTCGCGGAAGAACACCCGGATCGGAACCCCCTCAAAATCAAAGTGTTCGCGGAGGCGGTTCTCAATGAAGCGTTGGTAGGGCTCTTTGACATACTTGGGCAAATTGCAAAAAAACGCAAAAGTGGGCGTGCGTGCCGGAAATTGGGTGGCATACTTGATCCGCACATATTTGCCCTTGATGGCGGGCGGTGGATAGTGCTGGATGTCGGCCAAGATCTTGTCGTTCAGTTCTGAAGTGGGGATTTTCTTGAATTTGTTGCCATACACCTTGATGGCCTTTTCAATGGTCTGGAAAATGCGTTGTTTCTCAATGACCGAGGTGAAGATGATGGGAAAATAGTCCACTGGGGCCAGCCGTTCCCGGATTTCATCTTCAAACTTTTTGGCCGTGTTGCTGTCCTTGCTCACCAGATCCCACTTGTTCACCATCACCACAATGCCCTTGTTATAGCGGTGCGCTAAGCCAATGATGTTCATGTCTTGCGCTTCGAGGCCCCGCGAGGCATCGAGCATGATAATGCACACATCGGAATCCTCAAGGGCTTTGAGCGAGCGCAAAACGGAATAAAACTCAATGTTTTCTTTCACCCGGGCCTTTCGGCGGATGCCAGCCGTGTCGGTAAGGATGAAATCTTGCCCAAAAGCAGTGTAGCGCGAGTTGATCGAGTCGCGGGTGGTGCCTGCTATCTCCGTGACGATGCTCCGTTCTTTGCCCAGCAGGGCGTTCATGAACGAGGACTTGCCCACGTTGGGGCGGCCCAAAATGGCAATGCGTGGCAGGCCCGCTTCGGGATTTTCGTCCCCTATTTCGGGGAAGTGGCTCACTACGGCATCGAGCAGATCGCCGGTGCCACCGCCGTTGATGGACGAAACGGCCAGCACTTCGCCCAGCCCCAGTTCATAAAACTCGCCAGTGTAAGCTGATTTACTGGGAGTGTCGGCTTTGTTGGCCACAATGTAAACGGGCTTATTGGACCGCCGGAGCACATTGGCAAATTCTTGATCTAGGGCCGATACGCCCTCGGTGATGTCCACCATGAAAATGATGACCGAGGCTTCCTCGATGGCAATTTCGACCTGATCGCGGATGGCATCTTCAAACACATCTTCAGAGCCGACCACATAGCCCCCAGTGTCAATGACGGTGAAAAACTTGCCGTTCCAAGTGGCCTGCCCATAGTGGCGGTCGCGGGTCACGCCCGATTCGTTATCCATAATGGCCTTCCGTTCTTCCACCAACCGGTTGAAAAGGGTGGATTTGCCCACGTTGGGGCGGCCAGTGATTGCTACAATATTTGCCATTTCAAAGGTGATATTTGCTTGTTTTCCTGACCGTTACACTGGCCTTGGGCAGCATTTGCCCGCGAAAACAGGCGCAAAGGTACGCAAAATTGTGGGAATGTGTAAGCGCTTGATTACCAAAGTTGATGGCAGGGGGGGAAGTTGCTTCGTGCTACAGTTGGATGCTCACCCCCGGGCCGATCACAAAGAACCAACGGGTTTCACGAATCAGGTAACCAAAGCCCGCAAAGAGCGGAAAGGTGAGCTTGCGATCGCGGCGGATGGGGTAAATGGTGCCCAACACCACGACGCCCAGATCGCGGTTTACGTCGTTGGAAGTAAAATTAAAGGCGTTGAGCGCCAAAAAACCGGCCCCGATCCGATAAGGGCGCAGGGCGGCCACTTTGCCGGGTTGGTAAAACCGGAACTGGGCGATCATGGCCAAGCTGATCCCGCCAAGCCCACCGAAGCCATCCACTCCCACTTTTTTGACGATCAGCCCGCCGGGAAAGGAGACATCGATGTCAAAAGTAGTGTGTTTTTGGAGTACCAGCTCAATGCGCTGCGATTCTCCGGCCCCCCCGTAGCGGTCGGTTCGGTGGCGAACGATGAGCTCGATCCGGGTCCAATCGTCCAGATCGCGGGTTTTGCGGCCAATGAAGCTGTTGAGTTGTACCGTAC
>JAYUVL010000482.1:0-5033 GCA_043754075.1 Cytophagales bacterium
GGAACCAAGGCCGCCGCCACCAGCACCACGCTGGCCAAGTATTTGCCCAAGATGATTTGCAGATCAGTAAGCGGGCGGGTGAGCAGCAGTTCCATAGTGCCGGCCCGCTTTTCCTCGGCCAAGGTGCGCATGGTGATGGCTGGAATGAGGAACAGGTAGATCAACGGCACCGAACCAAACAATATATCGAGCGTAGCAAACCCAGCATCGAGCAAGTTATCGGGAAATACCCACACAAACAACCCTACACCGGTAAGGAACACGCTGATTACCAAGTACCCAACGAGCGAGTTAAAAAAACTATTGAGTTCTTTTTGAAAAACAGCCAGCATGATTTGTGGTTTGTTGCCTTAAAATTAGGAAATTCGCCAAAAAAAAGAGGCAATTCTGTCAACAATGAATTATTGGTTGGTCAAATCAGATCCGGAGACCTATGCTTGGTCGCATTTTGTGCAGGAACAGCGCACCTTTTGGAACGGTGTGCGCAATTTTCAGGCGCGCAACAACCTGCGGGCGATGAAAGAAGGCGAACTGGTCCTGTTCTATCATTCCAACCAAGATCCTGGGGTGGTGGGCTTGGCCCGCATCACGCGCGAAGCCTACCAAGATCCCACTACCGATGATCAGCAATGGGTGGTGGTCGATCTGGCGGTTGAGGGGGCGTTTCCCCGGCCAGTTGCCCTAAAAGCCATCAAAGCCGAGCCCCGGCTGGCCAACATTGGCCTGATCAAACAGTCGCGGCTGTCGGTCATGCCGGTCACCCGGGAAGAGTTCGACCTCATTGTGGGCATGGGCCATGAGGAATAGCCAGCTTTGCCCAAAACAATGATCAAGGGCAATGTCTGGTAAAAGAGGTGCTTCAGGCTATTTTTTAAACATGATTGTGTACCCAAAATGAAGTCTCTCACCACTGGTTTTTTGCGATATTTGAACAAACTGCTGGTGTTGGCTACTTTTGGGGCTTATGGAAGTGTGTTCATCTCGCCCGAAACCCTGTGGCTAGCTGGTTTTGCCACGTTGGCCATGCCCGTGCTCATGTTGGGCAATGTGCTGTTCATTTTGGGGTGGTTGATCCGCCGCCACTGGCGCTACTCGCTCTACTCGCTGCTCACCTTGCTGGTGGGCTACCATTTTGTGCTGGTCACGGTGGGCATTCATTTTCCCGATCCTGCTCCGCCCCACTTTGAGGTATTGAGCTATAACACCCACATTTTCAATGCGTACACCCGCAAGCCGCACAATGAAAAGAATCGCCAATTTGTCAATTGGGTAGCCAATGATACGGCAGAGATCAAATGTTTCCAAGAATTCTACAACCTGGACAGCTCGGTTACCTTCAACTCAATGGCCCAATTAATGGCCAAGGGTCAATATGAGTTTTATTTTGAGAAAGCCGATACCGACGACCTGCACGGATACATCGGGCTGGCCATTTTTTCCAAGTTTCCCATTGTGGGCCGGGGCGTTTTGCAGGCCAAAGAATTTAGGCCCTACGGGGCCATGTATGCCGATCTCAAAATTGGCCGCGACACTTTGCGGGTGTACAACATCCACCTAGAGTCCATGAGCATCGACGAACGGTCCTTGCTGGACGCAGGCAACTCGGAAAAGCTAAAAAAAGGATCGCTCGAGGTGTTCCGTAAACTGAAAAGGGGATTTGTGAGCCGCGCCCGCCAGAGCAAGATCCTGCGTGACCACATCCGGCAGTGCCCCCACCGGGTCATCCTGTGCGGCGACCTGAACGACCTGCCCTACAGCCACACTTATTACATGCTTCGGAGCGAACTTTACAATACTTTTGAGGGCGTGGCCAATGGTTTTGGGTTCAGCTACAATGGCCGCTTGGCTTTTTTGCGAATCGATAACCAGTTTTATGGAGCAGGCTTGCGCCCCCATTACCTCTATACCTTGCGCGAAGTGGGCTACTCGGATCATTTTCCCCTCCGGGCGGCCTATTCACTTGAGGAAAGAAAGTAGTCCAAACAAGTATTTGTCCAGCTAAATCAGTGGTTTTTGTGTGGTCAAAACGAGATAACCCGTCAAGCAACCCGCAATAGGGTTGGCCAATGATTGGTGGGAAACCCAAAGACCAAATCAAATCTACCCACTTTTTGGTGGGCGACGCAGCTACCAGTGCCTGATGTTGTCCGGCAAATAGATACCTACATTACAATAAAAATACTGAAAATCAAATAGTTATAGCCCTATCAGCTAATCAATGTCCCAATCAACAACCTTGCACCATGACCTTGAAACGAAGGAGTTTTTTGCAAAAATCGGCCCTCGGTGCCCTGGCCGCGGGCAGCACTGGTTTGGCGGCCTGCTCGGGCGATGAGCGGCACGCCGCGGCCGCGCCCACCGCACTCTATGACCCGGCCAAAGCGCTCCACAAATGGAAAATGGTAACCACTTGGCCGCCTCATTTCCCCTCGTTGGGCGAGGGCGTGGATCTGTTTGCCAAATGGGTGTTTGAGCTCTCGGGCGGGCGGATCCACATCCATGTGTACGGGGCCAACGAACTGGTGCCGCCCCTGGAAGTATTTGAGGCCGTCACCTTGGGCGCGGTTGAGCTGGGCCATTCGGCCCCCTATTATTGGTCGGGCAAAGCTCCCGCCTGCCAGTTTTTTGGCTCGATCCCTTTTGGCATGAACTCCCAACAAATGCTCACGTGGGTGCTGCGCGGCGGGGGCATGGAACTTTGGCGCGAAGTATATGCCCCATTTGGGGTTGTCCCGTTTTTGGGGGGCTGCACCGGGATGCAGTTTGGCGGTTGGTTCCGCCGCGAAATCAATCAGATGGCCGATCTGGATGGCCTCATCATGCGGATACCGGGCCTTGGCGGCAAGATCCTAAAGAAAGCAGGCGTGAGCGTGGTCAGTACGCCAGGCAGCGAGATCTACACCAGCTTGGAACGCGGGGTGATCGATGCTACGGAATGGATCGGGCCTTACCATGACTATATTCTGGGCCTGCACCGGGTGGCCAAATACTACTATTTTCCCGGCTGGCACGAACCTGGCACGCCACTCGAGGTGTTGGTGAACCAAAAAGCATTGGCCAGCCTCACGCCCGATCTGCAAGCGGTGATCGAAACGGCCACTGCTCGGCTCCACAACTGGATTTTTGCCGAAAATGAAGTCAAGAATGCCGAATATCTCGATAAATTAATCAACGAAGAAAAGGTGATCCTCAAGCAATTCCCCAAAGCGGTGTTGCAACAATTGAACGTTTTTGCCCTCGAGGTGTACAAAGAATTGATCGCTAAAGATCCCATGAGCAAGAAAGTATATACGGCCTACGAAATTTTTCGGCAAAAGATGATCAAATGGCACAATACGACCGAAAAGGTTTTTTACGATGACGTGCAAAACAGCCAAGGCGTGGCGGTCTGATCAAAGAGGCCCAACTAGCCAACACAACCGAAAAGGCTGGCGCGACGAGCGGGCCAAACAGCCAAGCCTTAGCGATTTGAGCAAGGAACAACGGCCCAGACTGGGTTTGATGGTTGCCCGACAATGTTGGCCCGCCCTAATGGTATGTCGGCAACTTTGCGTATTTTTGTCATTCAGCTACCATCTCGATCATACTACCCGATTCTGCTATGAGCCAACCCAATACGTTGCAAATTCCCGTGATGGCCGATTTGGCCGCCGAAGGCAAAATGCCTGAAATCCTGTTCTGGGTCGGTTGTGCTGGTTCTTTTGACGATCGCTACAAGCGCGTCACTTGGGCCATGATCAAAATCCTCAACCACGTGGGCCTGAGTTTCGCGGTGCTCGGCCCCGAAGAAGCCTGCTCCGGTGACCCCGCCAAGCGAGCCGGCAACGAATTCCTGTTCCAAGTCCAAGCCATCAACAACATTCAAGTGATGAACGGCTACGGGATCAAAAAAGTGGTCACGGCCTGCCCCCACTGCTTCAACACGATCAAAAACGAGTATCCATCGCTGGGGGGGCACTACGAAGTGTTGCACCACTCCGAGCTGCTCCAACAGCTCATTGGCCAAGGGAAGATCCGGGTCAAGGGCGGCGGCGAGTTCAAGGGCAAAAAAATCACCTTCCACGATTCCTGCTACCTGGGCCGGGCCAACGACGTGTACGATGCCCCCCGCGAAGTGCTGCAAGCCCTCGATGCCGAACTGGTGGAAATGAAACGCTGCCGGAGCAAAGGTTTGTGCTGCGGGGCGGGCGGCGGCCAAATGTTCAAAGAGGCCGAACCCGGCAAGAAAGAAATCAACATTGCCCGGATCGAGGAGGCCCTGGACACCGGGGCCACGGTCATTGCGGCGGCCTGCCCCTTTTGCATGACCATGATGAGCGACGGCGTGAAGAACCAAAACCGCGAAGCCGATGTAAAGGTGTATGACTTGGCCGAATTGTTGGCCGCGGAGGCACTGTAGGCTGGTTTGGCCGATATTTTATTTATAAATTGATTTTACAAAAATATTGACTGTTCTTGGAACACGGCTGGGATTATCTGTATGGGCTGCGAGGTCCAGCAAATGGCCAATCCTATAGAATGAGAATTGATTGATATTTTTGTCATTTTGCCTATTATTTTACAGATAAAATAAAATATCAACGGGGGGGCGGTTATAGCTGCATACCCGGCATCCGGGGCGGAAGTGGGCTCACCGTTGATGTAAGTCGCGACCCGGTCGGTGAAGCATCGGGACGAAAGTCACAGACTTTGGCTTATTGACGGGCAAAGTCTGTGACTTTGCCCAACGGGAGAGACTTTCGCTTGTTTTTCCAGCAAAACCGGTGGCTTTGCCCAACGGGTTTTTTCCGGTCAAGTCTGCAACTTAGCCGGGCGGAGTGCAAACCAGCTATTTATGGCTGTCAATACCCTATTCCTCATACGCCCATTCCACACGGTCCTTCATGTCTTTGACCACTATTCCGAGCGATTTGAAATGCTGGCGCAACGAGTCCACTTGTTGGTAGTTTTTGGACTGCTTGGCTTCGCGGTAAATCTCCAGCATCACGGCCAGCACTTGTGGCATTTGTTCGGGGGTTTCTTCCCGCAGGCCA
>JAYUVL010000483.1:0-2988 GCA_043754075.1 Cytophagales bacterium
GCCAAAAACCTTGTTATAGTTGATTTTCAGGGAATTGATCGCCGTTCGTTTGATTTCCCGTTCAAGGATTTGTTTCAAAAAGTCTTTACCTGAATAGGCAATTTGGCGCAGGCTATCCAGTTCTTCGTTGAGGCCATTGCGCATGATGCCGCCTTGATTGGCCAATGCAGGTGGATCTTCTTGTAATTCTCGCTCAATTTTATCCAACAAAAATGCGCAAGGGTTCAACTGATCGGCCAGCAGGGCCAACACTGGTTGCTGGGCATTGGCCAGCTGCAACTTAGTGGGCTGGACGTTGGCCAATGAACGTTTTAATTGCTGCATCTCGCGGGGGTTGATCCGCCCGGTCGATACCTTGGACACCAACCGCTCCAAATCGCCGGTTTGGCGCAGCAGTTTGAGCAGAAATTCCCGTTCCTCTTCGTTATTGGCGAAGAAAGCCACCATTTCTAGGCGCTCGTCGATCTTGGCCTTGATTTTTAGGGGCAGTACCACCCACCGCTTGAGCAAGCGGGCACCCATTGGGGTCACGGTTTTGTCCAATACGTCGATCAGGGGGATGCCACCTTCCTGTTGCGGTTGGAGAAGCTCGAGGTTGCGAATGGTAAATTTGTCCAACCAAACGTAGCGTTCTTCTTCGATCCGGCTGATGGCCGCCACATGGCGAATGTCATGGTGCTCGGTGGCGGCCAAATAATATAAAATGGCACCGGCCGCCACGATCCCCTCGGGCAAGTTCTCAATCCCAAAACCCTTGAGCGAAGCTGTTTCGAAGTGGCGGGTGAGTTTTTCGTAGGCGTAATCATAGTGAAACACCCAATCATCAACCGCATAAGTGCTAAATTTTTCGGCGAAAGTACCCTCAAATTGCTGGCGAAAAGCTTTGTTGTAGATGACTTCGGAAGGCGCAAAGCCTTGGAGCAGTTTCTCGATGTGGGCCAAATCGCCTTGGGCCGTCAAAAATTCACCAGTGGTGACGTCCACAAAGGCAATGCCCAGCGAATCGCCGGGGCCGAGGTGCAGCGCGGCCAAGTAATTGTTCCGGCGGGTATCGAGCACGTTGTCGTTGAACGATACGCCAGGGGTCACCAGTTCGGTCACTCCGCGCTTGACCAACCCTTTGGCCAGTTTGGGATCTTCCAATTGATCACAGATGGCCACCCGCTCGCCCGCTCGCACGAGCTTGGGCAGGTAGGTGTCGAGTGAATGGTGCGGAAAGCCGGCCAGTTCAATGTGGGCAGCCGCCCCATTGGCGCGTTTGGTAAGGACAATGCCCAGTATTTTGCTGGCCCTGATGGCATCCTCGCCAAATGTTTCATAAAAATCACCCACCCGGAACAAAAGCAGTGCGCCGGGATACTTCGCCTTGAACAAATGGTATTGCCGCATCAACGGCGTTTCTTTTTCCGACATGGATGTCTAATGATGATGAACCAATCTTCGCCTCTGTGGTAAAAGTACCTTATAGCCGATCTAACTTTGGCCAGATTTAGCCCAAATAGCTGGCCTGGGTTTCTACCGTCACCCGATCCAAACTAAGGAGGCGGGCATCTAGCCCGAGCGTTTTGGGTAGTTCATACTCCATAAAATACCGCAAAGTGTGCAGTTTGCCCTGATAAAAATGTTGATCATCCTCACCGATTTCGGTGTGCAATGCTTGCTGGGCCACCAGTCCTTGTTTGAGCCACTGCCAGGCGATGGCCACAATTCCGAAATACTCGAGGTAAAGCGTGGCATCGGCCAGAAAGACTTCGGCGGGGACAGTTTTGGCCACTGTGCCCAGATAGTCTGTTACTGAGGCAAGCTGATCTAAATAAATTGCAAGTTTATCAGCGTGGGCTTGCAGGCTCGGCACTGCAGTTGCCTGCGTGATCGTCTGGTTCACTTCGTTGATAAACAACCGGAAAGCCTTGCCGTCTTCCATCAATACTTTACGGCCCAGCAGATCCAAACCTTGGATGCCTGTGGTACCTTCATGGATGGGGTGGATGCGGGTATCGCGAAAAAACTGCTCAGCGGCAAAATCTTCGGTGTAGCCATAACCGCCCAATACTTGAATCGCCGCGCTGGTGGTCTGAATGGCCATTTCCGACGGATAAGTCTTGGCAATGGGGGTCAGGAGATCGAGCAGGAGAAAATAATCGTGTTTGGCCGGGCCTTCGCTCATTTTTTCGTGATCGGTGTATATTCCACACTGGGTGAGCAAAGCAAGGGAGCCTTCCACGACTGATTTCTGGAACAACAACATCCTTTTTACATCAGGGTGTTGTGCAATGGTCACTTGGGGGGTCATGGGATTTTTAGCAGCCAACGGACGGCCTTGGGGGCGTTCGGTCGCATACTCGAGGGCGCAATAGTAGGCTGCCGAAGCAATGGAGGCCGCTCCCATGCCCACCCCGAGCCGGGCTTCATTCATCATTTGGAACATATAAGACAGCCCTTTGTTGGCTTCACCCACCAACCAGCCCCGACAGTCGGCTTGGTCGCCCATGATTAAGTGGGCAATGGGTGCTCCTTTGTAGCCCATTTTGTGGTACATGCCGGCGGTAAAAACATCATTGTTGATCAGTTGCCCATTTTCTGGCCGTTTTTTCGGCACCACAAACAGCGAAATGCCCTTGACCCCGGCTGGCGCACCCTTGATCCGGGCTAGCATCAAGTGGATCACATTGTCCACCCCATCGTGATCGCCAGCAGAAATAAATATTTTCTGCCCTTTGATTAAATAATATCCACCGTCGGTCGGCTCGGCCGAAGTTTGTACATCGGAGAGGGAACTGCCCGCTTGCGGTTCGGTAAGGGCCATTGTGCCTTGCCATTCACCCGCCATCATGGGTGGAATGTAGGTTTGCTTCAGATCTTGGTCCCCGAAAGTACGAATCAGATTGGCCGCCCCAGTCGAGAGAAAGGGGAAAATGGAGGCCGAATAATTGGCGGCGCCCAAAATAAACCCGACCAAATTGGCAATAGTCACGGGGAGTTGTTGGC
>JAYUVL010000484.1:0-3079 GCA_043754075.1 Cytophagales bacterium
TATCGGAGGTGCTGTCCAAGGCTTTCTTGCCCGCTCTCAATGTTTCAGTGATCAAGATGCTGGTTTGGCCAGTCGGTTTTTTATAGCGGAACTTGATCGTCATCAGGTCATCGCCCGCTGCTACCGGGGTTGGGTTGCCGGTCTGGTACTTGAGCGGATCCACTTGTTTTACGAATTCCGATTCCACGCCCACGGGGATAATCTCATACAAAGCAGTAACGGTGGAGCCTGCGCCCAGTTCGCCCGCATCCTTTTTGTCATCGTTGAAATCCTCGCTCTTGAGCATCCGGTTTTCGTAGCCGATCAGCCGGTAAGCTTGCACTTTGGCAGGATTAAACTCCACTTGGATTTTTACATCTTTGGCAATGGTGAACAAAGTGGCGCGCATTTCTTTGACAAACACTTTGCGGGCTTCGCTGATGTTGTCAATGTAGAAGTAGTTGCCATTGCCGTTGTTGCTGATTTGTTCCATGCGATCATCTTTGTAGTTGCCCATCCCAAAACCGCAGATGGTCAAGAAAATCCCTTCTTTGCGGCGATCTTCTACCAACCGCACGAGTTCGGAAGTGGAAGAGGTGCCCACATTAAAGTCACCATCGGTTGCCAAAATGATGCGGTTGTTGCCGCCCGGAATCAAGTTTTCTTTGGCCACTTTGTAGGCCATTTCAATGCCTGCCCCACCGGCCGTGGAACCGCCTGCTTGCAGTTGATCCAGCGCGGCCAAGATTTTGGCTTTGTTGCTGGCCGGGGTAGCGGGCAGCACCAAGCCCTCCGCATCGGCATAGACCACGATCGCCACCCGATCTTTATCGCTCAGTTCGTTGACCAGCAGTTTGAGCGATGATTTGAGCAGCGGCAATTTGTTGGCATCCGCCATGGAGCCCGACACATCGATCAAGAACACCAAATTGCACGGATCCAATTGGTCATAGTTCAGTTTTTTGCCTTGCAGGCCCACGTGCACGAGCTGGTGCTTGGGGTTCCACGGGGCGGGCGCGGCTTCCATTTGGATGCTAAACGGGTGTTCGCCCTTGGGATCGGGGTAAGTATAGTCAAAATAGTTGATAAATTCTTCAATCCGCACCATGTCTTTGTGGGGCAACTGGCCATTTTGCAGTAGTTGGCGGGAGTTGGTGTAAGCGGCGTGATCCACATCGATCGAAAACGTGGACAAAGGGTTGACCTGGGGACGCACAAAACCGTTTTCGGTGATTTTGCTGTACTCATCGGTATTGTGCTGGATGGCATCGTCGGTGGCGGGCCGGCGCTGTCCCGCTGTCACCGGCTTGGTCATGTGCAAGTGGTAAGATTGGGCACTGGGGGCCGAGGTTTTGGCTACTTTCTCTCTCTCTACCATCGGCGATAGATTGGCCGGGGCCACCTCATCGTCGATCAGCGCTGGCGTGGGGTTTTCGGCGGCCTTGTCCAATACTTTGGCGGCCTTTGGCTTTTGATCTACGGGGGTACTGTTGACATCTCGCCCGGAATTATTGGCATCGGGGCGGGTGGTGGTGCAAAAGGCCAGTGTGAGGGCCAGCACGAGGATCAATACATTCAATGATAGCTTTTTCATGATTTTTTCTGTGATGGGTGGAAAGCGGATCGGGCCTGGGGCGCTTTCCCGCTTGTATGGGATAGATGCCGGTGGGGGACCGATTCCATAAAAGCCGCAAAAAAAAATCGAGTTTTTTGCGCTCCCGATTTCCTAACTTGCAGCCAACACTTGCAACACCATGAAACGCTTCCTATTGATCCTTATCGCACTTGGCAGCAGTTGGGCCGCATTGGCCCAAGATTCGACAGAAGGTAAAGAACTGTATCCAGATGGCAAGCTGAAGGCCACGGGCAAAAATGTCAACAACCGCAAGGAAGGGTATTGGTATGGGTATTACCCCAATGGCAATTTTCAGGCGATAGAAAATTATGCCAATGGCCAATTGAACGGCGTACGCAAAACCTACGCCCCAGACGGCACGCTGGAAAGCAAAGAGCAGTGGCAAAATGGAAGTCAAAACGACACCACCACTTATTATTTCCCGGATCAAAAAGTCAGGAAAATCGGTTTGATGAAAGCCGGCAAGCCCCACGGATTATGGATCACCTATAATGCCGATGGGACACTGCGCCAGAAGAGCAGTTTCAAGCAAGGTGTGCCCGAAGGTGAATGGGAAATCTATGACAATCAGGGGATTCTCCGTCAGAAAGGGGCGTATGTAGCGGGCAAGGAAAGTGGGCATTGGCAGTTTTTTTACCCCAACGGCAAACTGGAATCGGAGGGGGATTTCCTCGAGGGCCAAAAAACCGGGGATTGGTACACCTACAACCTCAAGGGGAAACGGCGCAAACAAAAGTGAAAGCTGGGCAGCCCTAAATCCATCTGACAATTAACCCTTAAAGAAATGAATAAGCTACTTCCGATTTTAGCGCTCTGTTTCACAATCGTGATATCAGGGTTTGGGCAGACAAAAAACTTTATTGATCAGCCGTACATGGAGGTTAGTGGCTATGCCGACACATTGGTAACGCCAAACCTGATCTACATTAGCGTAATCATTGCAGAAAAAGACAGTAAAGACCGAATTTCGCTTGAAGAACAAGAGAATAAGATGATTACGGCATTTAAATCGGTGGGCATTTCTCCCGAAACCGACTTGACGACAAGTGACATGTTGAGCAATTATAAATTCTATTTATTGAAACAAAAAGACATTTTAAAGACCAAAGAATATACGTTAAAAGTGACCAATGCCGAAACAGCGAGCAAGGTGTTTATACTGCTAGAAGACCTGGGCATAGCCAATACGTCAATTCAGAAAATTGATCATTCAGGGATTGAAAGTATAAAAAATACCTGTCGGGCCCGGGCAATTGACAATGCCCGTCTGAAAGCCATTGTATTGACCAAATCTATTGCACAAACGATTGGGAATGCCATTCACATTACCGAAAATGATGCAAATTCGGACAATGAACTCCAAGGAAGAGCCGCAGGTGTAGTAATCCGTGGGTATAATTCGTTTGACAAATCAAAATATGAACCACCACAAATTGAGTTCAAGAAGATAAAAATCAGTGCGAC
>JAYUVL010000485.1:0-5166 GCA_043754075.1 Cytophagales bacterium
CGCAGAGTTGCTTTAAATGCCTTTTTATTGGTCTATCGAAATAATGAAATTTAAAACTAAAAAAGCACTTTTGACTGAAAACGTCACTACAAGCTTGTATGACGCTACCCAATAAAGTGATTTTTTAAACTTGACTTTACTAAAAACATACGCTGCGCAACATCAGGATTTCACACTTAAATTACAAGTTTCACGCGAACCAACTGCGGCAATGACGGAGAAAAAGAACAATTTTTTCCAAGATGTTTACGAAGTGGTCCGATTGATTCCACCGGGCCGCGTTACGTCGTATGGAGCCATTGCGGCTTATCTGGGCGCCAAGGGCAGTGCCCGAATGGTGGGGTGGGCCATGAACCAAGGCCATTTCCAAGCCGACTTGCCCGCGCATCGGGTGGTCAACCGGGTGGGCCTGCTCACGGGCAAGCACTGCTTTGGCAGCCCCACCGCCATGCAAGACCGGTTGGAGGCTGAAGGGATCGCCGTGCAAGCGGATCAGATCCTAAATTTTGCCCAGTATTTTTGGGATCCACAGCAAGAACTGGGTTAAATTTGTTGCCCAAAACTAAATTCAATGCGTCTGACCACGTTGCTTTTTTGGCTGCCCCGCCCCGCCGCCGCACTCTGGAGAGGTGCGGTTTTGCTGTTGACTTGGCTGGCCCTGGCCCAGCCCCTGGCGGCGCAAGAGGCCAAACAGGGCAACCCACGCGAAGCGTTGGAAACCCACTTAAAGTTCTTGCAGCCGGAATACCAAAATTCCCGGGCCAAACGGCGCACCTATCTCAATCTATCGGCCAAAGTACTGGCCAACCCACAGGTGCCGCTTGATGCCGAGGATCGGCGGCGGCGGGCCCAAATGCTCAAAGAAATTTACGAGGGACTGGGCAAATATATTGACTACGAAAAGATAAGCAACAACCCCAATTATACCGACAGTACTTTTGAAAACAGCAGTACTTTTTTGGTGGTTTCGCATTTGGGCTATGATGTACGGCTGGAAAAACTGGGAAAAAACTGGTATTATTCCAAAGAAACCATTGAAAACATCCCCCGGCTTTACAACACTATTTTTCTGTTTGACCCCCAGCGAAGTTTTGGGATCGATCTCTTCGACCCGCCCCAGACTTTTCTGTTGGTCACCATGTGGCAGTATGTGGGTCTAGGGATATTGGGCCTGTTCCTTTTCCTGATTTACCTGCTGCTGCACTTGCTGCTGTTGCGCCTGCCCACTATTGGGCTGACCAAAAAAGGCCACGCGAGTTTTGCCGAAGAATTTTACAAAGCCTTGGCGCGTCCGCTGATCGTGGCCATAGTATTGGCGGCGGCGCGTTACCTGCTCCCCATCTTGCAGTTGCCGATCGAGATCACCCGCTATCTCTATCCCCTGCTCCACGTGCTGATCGTGGTTCAATTGACCCGGGGGGTTTACAACTTGGTCAATGTAATAGGATATTACACCGAAAGGCGGTCGGGCAACTGGGCCGTTCCGGTGGATCAGCAGCTTGCCGTGTTGATCAAACGCATTTTTCGGATCTTGGTCGTGATCACGGGCATGGCCTATTTGCTTCAGTACATTGGCCTCAATGTCACCAGCGTGGTGGCTGGTCTGTCGCTGGGTGGTTTGGCCCTGGCCTTGGCTGCCCAGGATACGCTCAAGAATGTGTTTGGCTCGCTGATGATTTTTATGGACAAGCCTTTCAAAGTGGGAGATTGGATCATTGGCGAAAAAATTGAGGGCGAAGTGGAGAGCGTTGGTTTCCGATCCACCCGGGTCCGCACCTTCCAAAACTCCCTCACTACGGTGCCCAATGGCAAAATAGCCGATATGACCATTGACAACATGGGGATGCGCCAGTACCACCGCTTTTTGACCACGGTCTCGGTCACGTACGACACCCCCGCCCACTTGCTGGAGATCTTCACCGAAGCCATGCGGGAAATAGTGCGCCGCCACCCCTTGACGATCAAGGACAACTTTCAAATATTTGTCTATAATTTTGGCGATTCCGCCATTCTGATCCGATACGGCGTGTACATTGGGGTCAATGAAATTCTGGAAGAACTGGCCGTGCGCCAAGAACTGATGCTCCACAACATTCGGTTGGCGGAGGCATTGGGGGTGCGTTTTGCCTTCCCCACTACGACCGTGCACTTGGAAAGTACCCCCACCCAACCAGCCCCCCCAGCCCCCGTAACTGCTGCCGATGTCTATGCCCAAAAAGTGGAAGCCTACTTGGCCAAGTACAGTCCGTTGACCCCCATGACCCCGGCCGAACGGGTGGCCATCGAGTAGCGCATTTGTGCCTTTGCTTGTGGGGCAATATTCCCGAACCAAAAGCCAAGCGCCCCCGACAGGGTTCAAGGTCATGTCCAGTGCTGGCTCATGGGCCGTTATGAAATGGAATTGGAAGTTGGCAATACAAACCTGCCGCCAACTGAACAAGCCAAAAAAGCATCATTTATGGCCGGTCTGGCCGGATAGCCACCAGAAACCGGCGAACGAGACGAGCGAGACTGCGCTGATCAAATACCAAAGGGTGGAAAAACTGGTCTGGGCCACCATGAAAGTGCCCAAAAGTGGCGCCAACGTCTGTGCCCCCGAATAGGCCATGCTGTAAATGGCCAAGTACAGCCCCCGATTTTGGGGCTTGGATCGCCCAACGACAAAGACATTCATAAAAGGCATGGTAAAGATTTCGCCCGCCGTCAAGAGCACTATCCCCAGCACCAGTACTGGCCAGCCCAACCCGCCGTTGAGCACTACATAGCCCAAACCAACCAATAGTGCACCTACCGAAACAATTTGCATTTTATTGCCCTTTTCACCAATCCCATAAACCACGATCATTTCAAAAAGTGCAACCAAAAGGCCATTCAGGGCCATGAGCCAGCCAATTTTGTCTTCGGTCAATCCGTGGACGGTCCGGTAGTAGAGGGGCAAGGTGGAAAAGAGTTGAAAAAAACAAATGGCGTTGGTGAACACAAAAACCATGAAAGCCATAAAAGTACGGTCGCCAAACGGTGAACTGGTCGGGCCGCCACCCTGCTGGGCTTGCCGCGCAGGGACCACCGCGACAAAACGTCCCCGGCCAAAGTACCAGAACAAAAAGCCCGCCGCCACCAAGCAGGTGGTGCCATCGGCAATGAACAGCCAGCGATAATCGCGGAGGGCCAAATAGCCCCCCAGCGCAGGGCCAATGGAGAAACCCAAGTTAATGGCCAAGCGGTTGAGTGCGTAGGCCCGGGCCAAGTCTTCGGGGGGGTTGTAATGGGCCACCGAGGTGGAATTGGCCGGCCGAAATGCCTCGGACACTACGCTGAGCAGGAATATCCCGACGGCCAATTGGGCATAGGTCTTGAGCCCGAGGAGCCCAAAAAAGAGCAGGCCACCGAGCAGCAGGCTCCAAAACTGAACCCGAAAATGGCCAAACCGATCGGTGAGCCTGCCCCCAAGATAAGTACCCAGCAATGCCCCCAGCCCAAAAATACTGAGGATGCTGCCCGCTTCGGCCAGCCCAAAGTGCAATTCTTTGGTCAGGTAAACGGCCAAGAACAAGACCACCATCGTCCCGCTCCGGTTCACCAGCATGATCAGGGCCAGCAACCAAGCGGCCCGGGGCAGGCCTAGGTAAGCATTGCGATACAAACGGATGGTTTGGTCAAACATCTTGGCAGCAATTGGGCAAGTTCAAATTTGGGCCATTTCCCCGACAACCGAAAGGCGGTTGCCAAAAATGCGGTTCAAACCATGCCATAAAAAAACGAAGTGGCAGCCCATACATCGCTGGGCAGCCACTTCGCACCTAGTTTATAGGTTTGGGAGCTTGGCTAGTTCCGGATCACCCCAATAATGGAAGGCGTGCCCGGGCGGGCCGCTGCATTCAATACATTGCCGCCATCTTGAGGGTAGCCGCCAGTAACAAGAACAATACCTGAAAAATGCGGCGCAGCCATCGAGGTGCCACTCAGAACGGCATAACCGCCACCAGGATAGGTTGATATAATTGCAACGCCAGGTTCGGTGTAGTCGATTAGGGGCCCCCAGTTGGTGAATCCTGGGAATTGGTCATCGTTTCTCTTTGCTGCAATAGTCCACATATTGGTGCCCTTGTAAGCGGCTGGGATGAAAAATTGGGCTGGCAAACCAGAATTACCAGCGGCATAAACCATAAAAATACCTCTCACCGCAGCTGATTCACATACTTGCCTGAAAGCAACTGAGATCGGATTATTGGCGATGACATCTAGTGCAATTGGCCCAGCACCCAAGCTCAAGTTGACCACATCGCCCGAACGACCCACATTAGCCACATAATTTACCCCGGCAATAATGTCTGAAAACGGGCCGGAACCAAATCGGCTCAGCACTTTGACCGCTATTATATTGGCATCGGCGGCTACCCCCACTACCCCCTTGCCGTCGTTGCGGGCAGCAATGGTCCCGGCAACGTGCGTACCGTGCCCAACTGGGTCTAGATCGTCGGGTGTAGCGGCATCAACAGGATTGGTGGTGACAAAGCTCCGGCTCAGGCGCAAATCCACTTTGAGATCGGGGTGGTCCAGATCCACTCCACCATCCAGCACATAGGCTCGGCGCATGGGAACTATTTGCGGGCCAGCGACCCGACGTATGCCAAAAGGCAATTCTTGGCCCCTGAATGTAGCGGCAAAAGCTTCGGCACTGTAAGTGGTAATTTCACCCACTGGATTGATGCGGCTAAGCCAGCGGTCTTCTGCAATGTATTCAATAAGGTCTTGAGGGTCATTTTCAACTAAACCAATATCCGCCTGATCTTTTAATTGAAAAGCAAAGCCCTGAAAATCACCCACATAGCCATGAATGACTATGGCATTGCGGACACCAAGTTTTTGTAGGTATTCGGCAGCGACCCTTTTCATGTCATCGACCTGCTCATCATAGCTTGCCGCTAACCTCCCATTGGAAATCGGTTGGGTATTTTTAAACTTAACCACGTAACGTCCGGGTAATTTTTCCCAATTTTTTTGAGCTAACGCTGGAACGGGGGTTACAATTGCATTTAGTGCCGGCAGGTCTTCTTTCTCAACTTTCGTACAGCTTACCATTAATAAGAGGCCAGTCGCCAGCGTACCTACTGACAAACGGGTTAGACATAGAAGTTTTTTCATGCTTTCAAATTTAAATTAAGG
>JAYUVL010000486.1:0-4803 GCA_043754075.1 Cytophagales bacterium
CCCCCCCCCCCCCCCCCTCGGTGATGAACGGAACATGGAAATCGGCCTGAAAATCATGTGCCGACAAGCTGCTGCCCGCTGCGGCATGGTTGACCAGGGTAAACATCGTCACTTCGTCGCGGCGGATATGGCGGCGCAACATCTTTTGGGCTTCTTCCACTTGGGGCCACACGGTGGGGTCGGGGGGCACGAGTAGAATGATCTGCCGGGCATTATCGAGCATCATTTCTATGTCTTGGTCGATCTTGCCATTGGCATCTTCATCGATGGATTCGTTGAGGGTGATAATGATGTTATCATAATCCATTGCTATTTTATCCAATAGAAAAGCCGTTTTGACCGCATCTGGCAGGCTCGGGTCATCGTGGGAGAGCAATAGGTCATAACCCGATTTATGCTTGATCAGGCGGATTTTTTTGTCCACTTGCAGATCGGTAATCAGCTTTTGCGGAAACGGATGTTCGGTGTAAATGGTCTTCTGGCCAGTGCGCTCGGCCAGTACGTGGGCCAGCATCACCCCCACACTGGTTGCGCCCCCTCCGTTGAACATGTCGAGAATGAGGATGGTGCGGGCGCGGGCATTGCCTCGGGCGATGCGCTTGTTGGACTCCACCAAATAGCGGCCCAGCATTTTGGCCAGTTCGATGGTCACGGTTGGGTAGCGGTGCAAGATGGCCAAAAACTCGGCCCGTCGGATCACCAGCACATCCACTTCGGTTACTGCCACCACGGTGGCGGAGCGGGGTTGATTTTCCAAAATGCCCACTTCCCCAAACGTATTGCCGGGCATCAGGTAGGCCAAGATCTGCACTTCAGCTTTGTTGGTCCGGCGCTGGATGGCCACGATGCCATTGGCGATCAGGAATAGACTATCGCTCGGGTGGCCTTGTGAAACGATGACTTCGGAAGCAAAAAATTGCCGAAACATTGCTTGGCCGGCCACAAAATTCAAATCGTTTTCGGCCAGGTGATTGAACAATACCGACTGCCGGATCGATTGGACGACTAAGCTGGTTTTTTTCATGTTATCGCAACGGAATGGAAAAAAGCATTGAACTTTTTTGGCAATGGGCGTGCCCCTGCCTGTATGTTTAACTGGCTGCCCGGTGAAAGGTTCGGAACCAGCTATTGATTTTGAGGTGGATCACGCCCAAAAAAGCCTCCCGAAAAATTTTGACCGACATTTTGGAAACGCCTTTTTCCCGATCCTTGAAAATGACGGGGACTTCTTTGAGTTGGACACCAAATTTCCAGGCCAAAAATTTCATTTCAATTTGGAACGCGTAGCCCACAAACCGGATCTTGTTCAGATCAATCGTTTCCAGCACTTGGCGGCGATAACATTTGAAACCCGCCGTGGCATCCATCACGGGCATCCCGGTCACTTTGCGCACATAATAGCTGGCAAAATAGGACATGATCACCCGGTCAATCGGCCAATTGATCACCGTTACGCCGTTGATGTAGCGCGAGCCGATGGCCACATCGTAACCCTCATTGGCGCAGGCACTGAGCAAGCGCGGCAGATCGCCCGGATCATGGGAAAAATCGGCATCCATTTCAAAAATATAGTCGTATCCGTTGCGCAGCGCAATGGCGAAGCCGTAGAGGTAAGCCGTGCCCAAGCCGAGTTTCCCCTGTCGGCGTTCCAAAAACAAGCGTTCGGGAAATTCAGTTTGCAACGCCTGCACCTGGTTGGCGGTGCCATCGGGCGAGCCGTCGTCGATCACCATCAGGTGGAAGCCCCCCGGCTGGGCAAATACCGCCCGCACAATGGCCTCGATGTTCTCGATCTCATTGTAGGTGGGGATGATCACAATTGTCTTTTCCGCCATGTTTCCAGGGGCACGCAGTGATATTTTGGGAGAAATGTCACGGCCAAGCCTTAATTTTGTTTGGATGTAGGCTGCAAAGAAATTACAATGCAAGGAAAAAATACGGGACTTGTTAGTGAAACTTAATTAATTAATGCTTGATTTGGGCCTGAAACGGGAACAGAAAGATGAATTCCCAATTTTTGGTGCTATTTTTAAACGATGGTTGGGCACTTGCCAACCTAAGTCGCGATGCTTAACCCTATCTCTTGATTTGACAGACTACTACCCATAAACGCTTGGCTACCAAGGTATTGTGCTCAACCAGTCCGATTTGGGCAAGCTGTCAGGTAGCTGCTTAAGATCGAGCCTAACGATGGTTTAAATCCCCAAAAGCCGGGAAAGTTTGGTTTTGGATCGATGAACAAGTGCTGTTAAATTTCAATTTTATCGCTATGCGCCTACGTACCCTGATTTATTGCTTGGCACTTGGCTTGCCGGCTTTGGCAAGTTTGCCAGTGCAGGCCCAACTTACCCAAGTCTATGTGGCCGATGATGCCCCCTTCCGCCGAGGCCTGGAACTGCTCGACAAACAAGTGTATGCCCATGCCCAGCAGCAGTTTCGCCAGTATTTGGCCTTGGGGCTGAAGGACGAAAAAGCAATCCAGGCCGAATACTATGCCGGGCTGTGCGCCATGTACCTCGACCAGCCCGATTTTGACTATTTGCTGGAAACTTTCGTGGCCAAATATCCCACTCACATTACCGCACTCAATGCCTATTTTAACATCGGGGACAATTATTACAAAAATGGCAAATACGCGGAGTCATTGCCCTATTTGAGCAAGGTTTATCGGCCCAATGCCAACTCGGACAAGGAAGTTGAGGTGGCCTATAAATATGGCTATGCCCTGTTTATGTCAAAAAAATATGACGATGCCAGCCGGGTATTTGAACCACTCAAAACCGGTACGCACCCATACGCCGCCCCAGCGAGTTATTATGGGGGCTATATCCACTACCTGGATCGGCAGTTTGCCGCGGCGGTCACCGATCTGGAACGCATCAAAAACAACCCCACTTATACCAAGGAAGTGGATGTATTGCTGCCCACCATCTATTACCGGATGAAACGGTACGACGAGGTGGTGGCGTATGTGGAGGCCATGTTGAAACAAAACCGGCCCTCACCCGATGAACTGGCCCCGGCCATTGCCGATAGCTACTACCAAAAAGGCAATTATGCCCAAGCGATTGGCTATTTTGAGAAAATGGCCAAGAAAGAGAAGCAACTGGATCGGAGGGTGGCTTACCGGATGGCCTTTGCTTATGCCAAGCAGAAAGATGTCCTCAAGGCAATCAACTATTTTGGCAAGGCCGCTGATGGGGCCGACTCTCTGGCCCAAGTAGCGGCCTATCAAATGGGGGTCACCTACGTGGAGGCCGGCCAAAAATCTGCGGCCGTTGCTCCCTTTGACAAGTGCCGCGACCTCAACTTTGACCGCAACCTCAAAGAACTGGGAGCGCTCAACTACGCCAAACTCAATTATGACATTGGCGATTTCAAGAACGCCATTGCCGGCTGCCGCTTTTATGACACACACTTCCCCACCGGCAAATATGTGGAGGAACTCAACATCCTGGAGAGCGAAGCCTACTTAAATGGCAACGACTATGCCGCCGCCATCCGTTACATTGAAGGCTTGAACAGCAAAAGCCGGCGCGTGCAAATCGGTTATCAACGGGTTACTTACAACTATGCCACCGAACTTTACAACGATGGCAAGTATCCACCGGCCGTTGCGATGCTGAAAAAATCGTTGCGCACCCCCATTGATCCCGAGCTTGGTGCGGCCGCCAACTTTTGGATTGCAGAAGCCTTTTCCCAGGGCGAAAAGTATGATTCGGCGCTGATGTATTATGAGCGAGTGCCCGAAACGGCCAAAGAGTACAACGCCGCCCTTTATGGTGCTGGCTATGCGTATTACAACAAGCGGGCTTACCAATCGGCCCTAACCGTTTTCCGGGCCTATGCGGTGTCGCCCAAAACGGGGGTCAACCGGAACAAGGTAGATGCCATAACCCGTCTGGCCGATTGCTATTATGTGGGGAAAGATTATACCAATGCCTTGGACAATTATACCAATGCCTTGGCCATGGGCGGGAGCGACGCTGAGTACATCTATTTCCAGCAAGGCATGGCGTTGAGCAGCTTGCAGCAAGTGGACGCAGCGAACCAGAAATTTGACCTGTTGATCAGCCGGTTTCCCAATTCCCGGTTTGCCAGCTTGGCTTATTTTGCCAAAGGCAACAATAATTTTGATTTTAACCGCAAGGATTTGGCAGTGGCCAGTTATTCTGAGTTGATCGACAAATATCCAACCAGCGATTTGTTGCCCGATGCCCTTTCCAAGCGGGCCTTGAGCTATTCGCTCACCGGAGGGGAAACCAGCGCCATTCGGGATTACAAAGCGATACTTGACCGTTTTCCCACCCATCCAACGGCGGCCAACGCCATCCAGTCGCTTCAGGAGTTGGCCGGGCGCGGGGTGGCGGTGAGCGATTTGGAAGCCTACCGCCAGAAATTCATCCGGGCCAACCCCACCAGCAAGGCCACGCTCGTCGGTGATTTTCAAGAAGCCAAAGCCCCCTATGACAATGGCGACTACCGAACCGCCATCGTAACGTTGGGCAACTTTATTCGCGATGCGCCCGAATCTGAACCCAAAAACGACGCCCACTATTTTCTGGGCATGGCTTACGACCAAACGGGCGACAAAGCCAACGCTGTGTCAAGTTTTGACCAAGTAAAAGGCACTTATGAAACCCGGGCCATCCTGCGCTCTGCCGATCTGAACTACGCCTTGGGCGACTACGCGAAAGCCATTGAACGCTACAAAGCCGTGTTGGCCAATACCAGTGCGGCCAACAAACGCAATGAATCCAATGCGGTGGAAGGGTTGATGATGGCCTACTTTAAACTTGGCGA
>JAYUVL010000487.1:0-8711 GCA_043754075.1 Cytophagales bacterium
GTGGGTTTCATCAAAAATTACCGCGAATGAGTACTTGGTTCCCACTTATAGCATGGTTGTACCCGATTTAACACTGCTTTTATGAAATGGATCTTCCGCATTTTTCTTCTGCTGGTTTGCCTCCTGGGCTTGGGCCTGGCCTGGGCCTACCACAATGGCCGGGATCGGTTCCCGGGCTATGCCCTCGAGCTGGACATTCCGGCCCCGGAACCGGCCACTTTGCAGGTCGGTTTTGCGGCCCTGGCCATCACGCCCAAGCTCGAGGACACTTGGATCGATGCCGACAGCAACGCCCGCTATGAACCCCAGAACGGTGACACCTTCCAAGACAACAACCAAAATGGCAAGTTTGATGCCTACTGGCTGGCCGGTTTCCAAAACCTGCGCCCCGCCCAAGGAGTGAACGATGACATTTGGGCCCGGGCAATGGTGGTGGATGACGGCAAAACCCGTTTGGCCCTCGTGGGCATCGATCTGATCGGCTTCGGCCACGACGATGTGCTGGCCGTGAGGAAACTGCTCCCCACCGAAGCGGGCATCACGTACTCGATCATCTGCGCGTCGCACACCCACGAGGCCCCCGACTTTATCGGGCTTTGGGGCGAAGAGTACAAGCATGGCATTGATCCGGCTTTCAAACAGTATGTGTATGCCCAGACGGTCAAAGCCATTGTCCAAGCGGTAAAAAATCAACGTCCCGCCAAACTCAAATTTGCCATTGACGAAAAGGGGGCCAAGCCATTGGTGGCCGACACCCGCCAGCCCGAGGTCTATGATGCCGCCATCAAGATGATGCAAGCCATTGACAGCGAAGCCGATACCACGCTGGGCACCTTGGTGGTGTGGGGCAATCACCCCGAAACCACTTGGGATCGGAACTTGCTCATCACCTCCGATTTTGTCCATTATTGGCGCAAGGGCATCGAGCAGGGCGTTTACCACCAGGATAGCTTGGTGGCCAAAGGGCTGGGGGGCACAGCGGTGTTCATCAACGGGGCCATCGGCGGGCTGATGACCACCCCGCCCGAGTTGGCCGTCAAAGATCCGTTCTCCGGCGAAGTTTTCACCACTCCATCGTTTGCCAAAGCCGAAGCTGAGGGCCAGACCTTGGCCCTGCTGACCCTCCAAGCCCTGCGGGATTCCCTCCAGACGGAAACAGTTGAAAAAACCGGCATCCGCCTCCGGGCCCGCACGATTGAAGTGCCACTGGACAATTCCCTCTACCGACTGGCGGTGGGTTTGGGCGTGCTGGATCGCGGGTACAGTTCGTGGGGCAAGATGCGCACCGAGCTAGCCGTGTTCCGCCTCGGCAATGCCGTGTTCCTCACCACCCCGGGAGAACTCTACCCCGAATTGGCCTACGGTGGCATTGCGGCCCCCGCGGGCCAAGATTTCAAACTATCGGCCCAAGAAACGCCCCCGCTGGCCAGTTTGGCCAAGGGCAAATACCTGTTTCTGTTGGGGTTGGCCAACGACGAAATCGGTTATATCATCCCCAAGAGCGAATGGGACACCGAAGCCCCGTACCTGTATGGGGCCAAGGAACCACTGTACGGGGAAATCAACTCAGTCGGGCCTGAAACCGCGCCCATCATCCACCGGGAAAGCCGGCGATTGCTGGAAGGATTTTGAGGATTGCCCAGCGGCAAACCGCCTGTTGGGCAAAGTCAGCGACTTTTTTACCACTGTGGATATTGCCAAGCACGCCAACCCCAGAGTAATGGCACTGCCAAGCGTGGTGAACTGGCATTGGCGAGGGGGCAAATGGGGCTTTAAAACATAGAGGGAATCGAGATGAACGACCGATCCAAAAATCCCAGTCAAGGGGCATTGGGCTTATCGGGCAATGGACAAATATCTTCCAAACCAACGCGGCCAGCACCACTTTTGGGATTATTGCCCGAAATTTGCCCTCGATCTTAACCTTGATTCATTCAATCTTTGCGCATGAAAACCTCCGAAATCCGTTTCCATATTGAGCTCGACGACGAAAATGTGCCCGAAAAACTGTTCTGGAGTGCCACCGACAGCCCCAATGGTGGCTTGGAAGAAGCCAAAGCCATTAACGTTTCCATTTGGGATCACCGCCGCAAAGAAACGCTCCGCATTGACCTTTGGGCCAAGGACATGCCCGTGGACGAGATGAAACGCCTGGCTGTTGACACGCTGGGCAGCATGGCCCAGACCATCCGCACCGCCACGGACGACGGGCTAATGGCGGCCAAAATGGAAGACCTTTGCACGTGGATGATGGAACACATCCGCCGCGAGCACAGCAGCAAATAACCAGTTCACGCTTGCGCCAACTGCTCAAAAAATTCATTTGGGGCAAAAAAAGCCGCCCAGCCCCACCGCCTTCACCGGACGCATTGCTTTCCCGGCGGCGGTTCTTGCTGGCTGGCTCGGCACTGATCTATGGCGGAATGTGGTTGGTGGTGGGGAAAATGTGGTATGGGCCGGCCGTGCGCACCCACTGGCACTGGTTCGACGACCGGGCCGAGTGGCGGCAAATGGACAAAATGGGCCACGTATTTTCTTCCTTTCATGGTAGCCGGCTTTTGGGGGCGCTCCTGCGCTGGGCAGGCCTACCCGAGGCCCGGGCCCACCGACAAGCCGCCGGGCTCGGCTTTTTGGCCCACGCACCCATTGAGTGCCTCGATGGATTTATGCCTGCGTATGGGGCCAGTTGGGCCGATCTGGTGGCCAATGCGGCCGGGAGTGGGCTTTATTATGGGCAAGCCGCACTTTCCCCGGGCCACAGTTGGGTAAAACCCAAATTTTCCTTTGCCCCTTCACCCTTTGCCCCCCTGCGGCCCCAGTTGTTGGGAAAAAACTGGGCGGAGCAACTCCTCAAAGATTACAACGGCCAAACTTACTGGCTAAGCTTGGCCCCCAGTGGCCAAATGGCCAAGGCTTGGCAACAGCACCTGCCTTGGCTGCGGGTAGCGGTGGGCCACGGGGCCACGGGCATGGTGCGGGCCCGCGAGGACCAAAACCGCGCCGCTGGCCACCAGTCCCGCCGCCGGTTTTTGCTGGGGCTCGATCTGGATCTGGCCTACCTACGCGAAAGAACCGACCTTGCCCCGGGTTGGGAAATAGTGCTGGCCGGGCTGGACATGTACCGCCTGCCCCTGCCCACCATTGAACTGGGGCGGCCAGTTGCACCGGCAAGGCCGAGTTGAGCCAGTCCACTGCCCTGATCGCTCTAAATTTTGCCCCCACTATGAGGCCGCAACAAGGTTGGATCGCCTTTAAACAAATCACTGAAAATCAGCAGTATCGACCTGATTTATCGGCCAATCATGATACAGTTGCTTCAATCTCCCATTTGACCGAAGTTGGGTAGTGCACTTTTTTGTTGGTTATTGGTCCGATTGGTTATCTTTACCGAAAATGAAAACCCGATGCCGATCACTACCACCATTGCCAAATTTCTCTTTGCGCTGGCCGGCCTGGCCCTGCTAGCCGCACTTGGGTTGGCCGTCACCAACCAAACCGCCAACAGTGGATATTTTATCACCATAGGTTTTATTCTCTTGGCCCTCGCTTTTCGTCCCTATGCCAGTTTGCGCGGTTTTTCCTACACGCTCGTGATTTTCGCCGCAGTTACGGTGGCCATGTTCTATCCTTGGGTTTTCATCGAGGTCAATGGTTTTCCCCTCAAAAAACTCATTGTACCCCTCCTGCAAATCATTATGTTTGGGATGGGCACCACCATGAGCCTGCGCGATTTTTCGGGTGTGATCCAGATGCCCAAAGCGGTGGTGGTGGGCCTCCTGTGCCAATATACGATCATGCCATTCTTGGGGCTGGCCCTTGCCAACGGCTTTGGGTTTGCCCCCGAGATAGCGGCCGGGCTAGTGCTGGTGGGGTGCAGCCCGAGCGGTCTGGCCTCCAACGTGATGTCCTATTTGGCCAAAGCGAACGTGGCCCTTTCCATCACTTTGACGGCCGTGGCCACTTTGCTCGCGCCTTTCGTCACTCCCTTGCTGATGAAAATGTTGGCCGGGCAATTGGTGGAAGTTGATTTTTGGGCCATGATGCTCGACATCGTCAAAATCGTGATTGTGCCCATTGTCGGCGGATTGATTTTCAACAAATTGTTTTACGGGCGGGCCAAATGGCTGGATCAGGTCATGCCCCTGATCTCCATGGGCGGCATTGCGCTCATCATTGCCATTATCACCTCGGCTGGCCGCGATAACTTGATCCAGATCGGCCTATTGTTGATTTTGGCGGTTTTATTGCACAATGTACTGGGGTATGTGCTGGGCTACTGGATCTGCCGTTTGCTGCGCATGGACGAGAAAACGTGCCGCACGGTTGCCATTGAGGTGGGCCTGCAAAACGCGGGACTGGCCTCGGGGTTGGCCCTGCAAATGGGCAAGGCGGCCACGGTGGGTTTGGCCCCAGCGGTGTTTGGCCCGCTCATGAACATTACCGGATCGGCCTTGGCCAACTGGTGGAGCGGCAAACCGCCCGACGAAAGGAAAAGCTGAACCCGGCCCTTGTTTTTGGCGAGGTTGCCCTTTTCTTGATTTTTTGGCTAATTTTGCCCAACACAACGGCCTTTTGTTGGCCTTAGTGCTTAACAAGCCTCTCGAGTGAAGGAGGCGTGAGCTGGCAAGCAGATCGGTTATTTGTGACGTTGGCCAGCCATTCTAATGGTTTCAAACCTGTTTATCGATATCTTACGAATAAATCCAGCCCTTATGGATCAACAAGTCAACGTTTTGGAAAACGGCTTGTCAGTGGCCGAAACCGAAAGCGGTTTCTCAACCGAAACCTACCTCTATTGGTACGAAAGCATGGTGCTGATGCGCAAATTTGAGGAAAAAGCCGGCCAGCTCTATGGCCAGCAAAAAATCCGGGGATTCTGCCACTTGTACATTGGGCAAGAAGCGTGTGCGGCCGGGGCAGCTTCGGCCCTAGAGAAAGGTGACAAATGGATTACGGCCTACCGCGACCACGCGCACCCATTGGCTTTGGGCACTAGCCCCGGGGCCATCATGGCCGAACTGTACGGCAAAGCCACCGGCACCACCAAAGGGAAAGGCGGCTCCATGCACATTTTTGACAAAGAAGTTGGCTTTATGGGCGGGCACGGCATCGTGGGGGCGCAAGTGCCCATGGGGGCGGGCATTGCCTTTGCCGAAAAATACAACAAAACCGGTAAACTCTGCATCTGTTACATGGGCGATGGGGCCGTGCGCCAAGGGGCCTTCCACGAGGCCCTCAACATGGCCATGACTTGGAAACTGCCTGTCATATTTGTCATTGAGAACAATGGCTACGCCATGGGCACTTCGGTCAAGCGGAGTTCCAATGTGACCGAACTTTACACCTTGGGCGAAGCGTATGACATCCCCTCGATGCCCGTCGATGCCATGAACGTGGAAGCCGTGCACCATGCGGTGGCCAAAGCCGCCGAGCGTGCCCGCGCTGGCGAAGGCCCGAGCCTGTTGGAGTTACGCACCTATCGTTACCGGGGCCACTCCATGTCGGATCCACAAAAATACCGCACCAAAGAAGAGGTGGAAGCCTACAAAATGCAGGATCCCATCGAGCAGGTAAAACATACCCTCTTGACCCGAGGACTGGCCACCGAAGCCGAACTCGAGGCGATTGATGCCAAAGTCAAGGCCCAAGTGGAGGTAGCCGTCAAATTCGCGGAGGACTCCCCCTGGCCCGATGCCGAAGAAATTTACCATGATGTGTATGCCCAAGCCGATTATCCCTTCATTAAGGACTAACCAGCCAAGCCAATTATTTCCAAAAGGGCAGCAAACGCAATCCGTTTCCTGCCTTTTTTTGTGCCCGAATTGGCCGGGCGCTCCTCAAGCCAGTTGCAATTTCAGCCGCTCCACCATCCACTGCACCGCCGGGCAGATCTCCGCGTTCTTCATCGTCAGATCCAATATTTGCCCCATCCGCTTGCGGTTGGTGTGGGGATATTCGCGGCAGGCCGTCGGGCGGTCGGCATACACTGCGCAATGGTTGTCGGGGCCCAGAAAAGGACAAGGGGCGACATTGAGCACATAATCCCCCTCTTGATCGAGGTGAAGGTACTGGTCAATAAATTTAGCGGGCCGCAGCCGCAGAGCCTTGGCCAGTCGCTCAATGTCTTTTTGATAAAAAATGGGGCTGGTAGTTCGGCAACAGTTGGCGCAGGTCAGGCAGTCGATTTGGGCAAACGCCTCTTGGTGCAAGTCATGGAACCGGTCGTCCAGATCTTTGGGCTTGGTGCGCTTGAGCTTGGCAAAAAATTTTTGGGTGGCTGGGGCCGATTTCTTGGCCTCGGCCGCGAGTTGTTCGGGTTTGAGCATATCGCAATGGGCTGGGGGGTTCCTAGCTGACGATCATTAACTTGGCAAAACTTAACAACAGGGTTTTTTCGCCCGCCTTGTCAAATTTGATGGTGGCGCGCTTGTCGCTCCCTTGCAGATCGAGCTTGGTCACGGTGCCAAAGCCAAACTTGGCGTGCTCCACCTTGGCCCCTTCGCGGAGTTTGCCCGGATCGGTGGGCACAAAATCGGCCGAAACCCGGTGGATCGGGACAGCCCCACCGCGTGGAGCGGGACTGGCGAGGTTCTTGGCAAAATTAGTCATTGGTTCGGGCCGCGTCTGGGGCCTGGGCTGGCTAGGTTCGCTGCCCCCACCAGAGGCCCGGCCCAAGCGGTTGATCTGCAAATACTGCTGATCGATCTCGTCCAAGAAGCGGCTCGGCTCGCAGGGGCGCAAGTTCCCAAATCGATAGCGTTGGAGGGCATAGCTCAAGGTCAGTTTTTGCTCGGCCCGGGTAATGGCCACGTAAAATAACCGGCGCTCCTCCTCCAAATCTTCCCGGCTGCCCAGCATCATTTGGGAAGGGAACAGATCTTCTTCCATCCCCACCACATACACATGCCTGAATTCCAAGCCTTTGGCCATGTGGATGGTCATCATCGTCACACAGTCATCGTTTTCTTTGTCGGCCTCCTCGACACTGGTCAGCAGGGATACGTCTTGCAGAAAAGCCGAAAGCCCTTTGTCTTCGCGGTCGGGGGTATCAGTAAATTCTTTGATCGCGTTGAGCAATTCTTGCACGTTTTCGTAGCGGGCCCGGCCTTCCACCGTTTTATCGTCAAACAGTTCCTTCAGCAAACCAGACTTTTGGGCAATCTCGGAAGCGGTTTCATAGGCATCTTTTTGCCCCAGCGTCAGCCGAAAAGCCTTGATCATGGTGGCAAAATCGGCAATAACACTGGTTGTGCGGTTTTTGCCCAAGTATTGCTGGGCATTTTCTACTACTTCCCACAGTGGGCGGCCATTTTCGGCGGCAGCCACGATCATTTTTTGCACAGTAGTATCCCCGATGCCCCGTTTGGGCAAATTGATGATCCGGCGGAAGGCCTCTTCGTCGCGGAAGTTGACCACCAAGCGAAAATAGGAAATCAAATCCTTGATTTCTTTGCGTTGATAAAACGAAAGGCCACCATAAATTTTGTAGCGAATGCCTTGTTTGCGTAGGGCCTCCTCAAAGGCACGTGACTGGGCATTGGTGCGGTACAAAATGGCAAAGTCGCGGCTGGGCAACTGGTTTTTCATCTTTTCCTCAAAGATGGAAATGGACACCAGGCGGCCCTCTTCATTGTCGGTAGCGGCTTTTACCAGTTCGATAAAGGCGCCTTCGTCATTGGCCGTCCACACTTTCTTTTCCAGTTGGTTGCGGTTGTTGGCAATCACCCGGTTAGCCACGTGGACTATTTTTTTGCTGGATCGGTAATTTTGCTCCAACTTTACAGTGAACAAATCGACATAATCCTTGGCAAAATTGAGGATGTTCTGGATGTCGGCCCCCCGGAACGAATAAATGCTCTGGGCGTCATCGCCCACGACACAAATGTTTTGGTGCATGGCGGCCAGTCGCCGGGTGATCAGGTATTGGGCCACGTTGGTGTCCTGAAACTCATCGACCATCACATAGCGGAACTTGTGCTGGTATTTGTTCAGTACTTCGGGGAAATCGCGGAGCAACACATTGGTGTTGAACAACAGATCGTCAAAATCCATTGCATTGGCCTTAAAACACTGCTCTACGTACTGTTTGTAGAGTTGGCCCAGCTTGGGCTTGGCCGCCTCGGTGTCTTCGGCCAAGAAAACTGGGTTGGCCACATATTCTTGCCACGAAATCAATTTGTTTTTGGCCGAAGATATGCGGTTGTAAACCACGGGCACCTTGTATATTTTATCATCTAACTCATTTTCTTTAATGATACTTTTAATTACCGAACGAGAATCTTCCGTATCATAGATGGTAAAATCGCTGGTGTAGCCCATTCGGTGGCCCTCAATCCGCAATATTTTGGCAAAGATGGCGTGGAAAGTACCCATCCAAAGGCTGCGGGCCATTGGGCCGGCCACCTTCTCGATCCGTTGGCGCATTTCGCGGGCGGCCTTGTTGGTAAAAGTCAGGGACAAGATATTGAACGGTTCAATCCCTTTTTCCAATAAGTGGGCAATGCGGTAGGTGAGTACGCGCGTTTTGCCCGATCCTGCCCCGGCAATGATCATCAGCGGGCCTTCGGTGTGGGTTACTGCCTGTCGCTGAGGCTCGTTCAATTGGTCTAAATAGCTCATTGAAGATAATCGGGTTACTTTGAGGGCGAATTTACCCAAAATCTGCTTTTGTACTGGAAAAGATTTATCTTCGATCTAGTCTATGGTGTCAT
>JAYUVL010000488.1:0-15940 GCA_043754075.1 Cytophagales bacterium
TCGTGAAAATCGTGCAATTGGGTGCGTTTTACCCGTGGGTCGGGCAGCATTTTGAAATAATCCAGGGGGTTTGACATCTCTTGGTTCGTTTTTGCCCACAAATTAAGCATAATTTTGTACTCTTCCAAGAAATTAGGTGCGATTGCCCTGGGGAGTTTGGCAATCTAAAAGCGGAAATTACTTGATCACCACATAGTATTCGGTGCCGTTTTCGGTGAGCAACAAATCGGCGTTGGTCGGGATTTGGGGCTGCTGGCCTTTGGCAAATTCGCTCACCAAGCTGCCAGTTGAGTCAAATATCAATACTTTGGTGTTGTACTTGAGCGAATTGCGCAACTGTTGGGTACGAGCGGCTTGTTCTTGGGCCGACTTGGCCAACTCCGCCCCCAAGATGGCCAGTTCGGGAGTTACGTCCAGTTGGGCCGGCTCTTTTTGGGCCCGCATCTTGGCGGCTGGTTTCTCATTTTTGGCACTGTCCCCATTATCAGCAGGAGTGGCATATATGTTTGAGAAAGAAAGACTCAATATGAAAGCGATTGACAAAGCGAGAGATTTCATGGTAGTGTTTTGATTTATAATTTCTGTTCAAATCCATTGTTGGATATGCAATGTATTGTGCTAGCTTCGTGCCAAAATTATTAATTAATTGATAATCAATATTTTATAAAGCATCGCAAAACTGTTCCGCAAAAAAATGTCCGGTTTTCAAGGCAAAGCGGTGTTCGCTAATGAACATAAATGGCTGGATTTGGCAAGCGATCAAATAAGCAAGACCGAGCCTAGCCGAGCGGCAACAATTGAAGGAATGTATGCTATTGATTTTCAATGATTTGGTTTTTCGGTGTCAAAAAAATGTTTTTTTTGGCACCGAAAAATGGGGTTTAGCCAAGTTGCCCCCCGGTTTCATTCTTTTTGGCAACAGGCCCGTTTGGTGCTGTTGGCAGCCCAACCAACCCGCTTTGCCCCATCAAACTGACTCACTCACCTTATATTTTTTGGCACTTACTGCTCGATGACCTAAATTTGACTGAGGATTATACACCAGCGCGGTCACATTTTACCAACTAAGGCCATCAAAAAGATCTTCTTTCTTGCCATTTATTGGGCAGTACTGGGGGCATTGCCCGCATTGGCCCAGCTCAGGCCACAGTACAGCCAATACATGTTGAACAACTATTTGCTCAACCCGGCGATCACTGGCATTGAAGATTACACCGATCTCAAGTTGAGCTACCGGCAGCAATGGGCCGGGGTCGACGGCGCACCCACCACCCTATATGTGACCGCCCACGGCAAGTTGGGCCAGGGCGTCAATGTGCCCGACGCCAAGATAGGGGCGGGCAGGCCCCACGCCTTCTCTGGCGGGGCGGCCAACCGCTACCGCAAAGTGAAGCCCCACCATGGGATCGGGGGGATGGTGCTGCACGACCGCGCGGGGATCTTTGGGTTTACGGAGGCCAATGTTTCTTATGCCTACCACTTGCTTTTGACCCGCGACGTTAAACTTTCGGCCGGGCTGGCGGCTGGGTTCATGCAGTACACGATCCGGGGCAGCGATCTGACATTGGCCAACCCGAACGATCCGGCGGCCGTGAACCAGACCAGCTTTCGGCCCAATCTATCGCTGGGGCTGTGGCTGTACAGCACCAAGTTCTACCTCGGGGCCTCGTTGGCCCAACCCGTGGGCGGCCAAACCAACGGGCCAATAATCTCGGCCCCCAGCGCCCGGCATTTATTTCTCACCGGGGCTTACCGGATCCGGATGGCCGATGAGCTGGATTTGGTGCCCTCCGCCCTGATCAAATGGGCCGCTCCTCTGCCAATGGCGGTCGACCTCAATCTGCGCGCGGTGTATGCCAACCGCCTGTGGGCCGGGGTGTCTTACCGTCAGCGCGACAGTGTGATCCTGCTGGCGGGGCTGGCCCTCAATTCATTGCTTGACCTGAGCTATTCCTATGACTTGGGCACCAACCGCCTTGGCCGGGCCAGCCAAGGCAGCCACGAAATCTTGCTTGGCCTCCGATTGGGCAATAAATTCCGGGTTTATTGTCCGCAAAGCCTCTGGTAAGGGCAACAAAAAAAGTCACCGCTTAAGCAATGACTCAATATAATGAAGAATATCTCGTTACGCTTTAAGGGCGATTACTTTTGCTCAGTTTTTTTGTTTTTGATGTCTTGTACTTCCAACCGAATCTCTTGGGACAGGTTTTTGAGGTCAAGCATGGCCTTGCGCACCCTAGTGCCAGCGGCTTGGTTGCCCTGCTCATAAAACTTGGTGAAATCATCTTCGACCTCACTCAATAACGCAGTAATTTTGCTGTATGGATTCATGACAATAAAGTTTAGATTATATGTGATTGCAAATATAAATGAACTACTCAAAAAATGCCCCCTAAAACCATCGCTTTCCTGCTTTTTTTTCGCGCTTTGTTCCTTAGCTGTGCTCCAGAGGTCAATATCAGTGGGTTTAAGCGCGGAAAACGGCTGTATGACATCCGAAGCATCGGTCGGCTGGATAATACCATCCGGGAAAGTTCGGGCTTGGCCCTGGCCACCCGCGAGTGGCCCGGGTGGCGGCCCGTCCGCAAATCAGGCTGGAACAGCTCCGATACCCTCACCCTGCTCACCCACGGGGACAGTGGCAACGGCAACCGCTTGTTTGAAGTAAGCCCCAGTGGCCGAATGCTCGACGAGCAGGTAATTAAAAATACCAAAAATGTGGACTGGGAAGACATTGCCCGTGATGACGAAGGAAACCTCTACATTGGCGATTTTGGCAACAATGCCAATGCCCGCCGGAACTTGGTCATCTACAAAGTCCGGTTTGGCGAAGATCAGCAAGTCAGCTCGGTCGATACAATCAAATTTTACTATCCCGACCAAAACCAGTTCCCTCCCCCGGGGGAAAGCAACTTGAATTTCGACTGCGAAGCATTTTTCTGGCACAACGATCAACTGCACCTCTTTTCCAAAAACCTGAGCCAGACCCAAAACCGGGTGGTCAAACATTATTTGCTCCCCGACCACAAAGGTTACTTTGAGGCCACGCTCGATGAGAAAACCATCCCCCTCACCGAACCGATCACCGCGGCCGACATCAGTTTGGACGGGAAGCTTTTCGCCCTGTTGTCCTACGGAAAAATTTATGTGTTCAACCTGCCGGTTTCGCCCAATATTTTTGATCATCCCCTCTATGTGATCAAATACCCGCGGGCAGGGCAGGCCGAAGCATTGGTCTTTATCAATAATGTAGATTTTATTTTTGGCAACGAGACCGGCAAATTGTTCTTGGCCAAGTACAAAGGCGATTGATTTAGAACAAACTGGGAGTAGGCTGGTTTGAAAGTTGAACTGAACGAAGCTAATCATCAATGAAAACCCGGGAATTTTTCCGCAAGGAAGGTCAAACTGCGCTTGTTTGTGGGTTGATCTTGTTGGCCATCCAATTGTTGCCCAGCCTCTTGGCCATCAACCAACAAGGGGCCATCTACGAAAAATACTACAAACACGCGTTGCCCATTCCCTTTACTTGGCTACTCGTGGGACTCATCGTCATTCGGTTTTTGATCGTGACCGCCGGATTTTTTCTGAATCGGGAAGAGGGGGAAGGGCACTGAAGATATTACCCAACCTGAAATTGACCCGCACATATCCTCATGCCAACATTTGTTGGGGCCAACTTATTGGGTAAAGCCTTGAGACTAAACCTTGCTCGCTAGCGGAAGCAAGCTAGGGTCTAAGCCCGCCGTTGATCTACTCCTTGTGCTTGAAACAAAGGGCAGCCGCACCCAAGATGCCGGCGTTGTTGCCCAGTTTTGCCAGCTTGATATCCAAATTGTCAAAATAATACGGAGTGAGGTAGTGCTTGAGGGATGCCATCATGCCTACCTCCATGTATGGCCACGCCTTGGCCACGCCGCCCCCGATGAGGAACGTTTTTACGTCCAACAGCAAAATGGTGGACACCAGCGCTTGGCCCAGCACTTGGCCAAACCAATCGAAGAGTTGACGGGTTAGTTCGTCACCAGCCACGGCAGTATCGATCAGCACGTCATCGTCGATTTTCTCATAATCGCGCAGGGCTGTAAAGCCTTGGTGGGCCTGCATCATCTCGAGGGCTTTCTGGGTGAGGCCAGCTTTGCCGATATTTTCCTCAATGGTACGGGCGTTTCCGCTGATAATGTGGCCGATTTCCATTGCGTTGCCATCTCCGCCCTTGAAAATCTTGCGGTTGAGCACCGCCGCCCCACCGATTCCGGTGCCCAGTGTGACCAAGACAAAATTATCGGGCATTTTTCGGCCCGAAAAGTGGTATTCGCCAATGGCGGCGGCCGATGCATCGTTTTCAATATGGAAACTGGTGCCCGGAAAGCGCTTTTCAAGGCGATCCACCAAATTGATGTGGCTCAGTTCGGCAATGTTGGGCAGCTCGATGGTCGATCGGCGATTTTTGGAAATGGTGCCCGGCACACCGATGCCCACTTGCTTCACCTTGGGATGATCAACCAGCCAGTCGCCCACCACATCGAGCAATGCTTCGACGAACCGGCCGGAGTCGCGGAGCTTGGCCGTTTTGACTTTTTTCTTCTCCAACAGGTTGCCCTCCGAGTCCACCAACCCGATTTTTACGTTGCTGCCGCCGATGTCGATCCCAGTAAAAATTTGCATATCTACTTGAGTAATTTTCATTGCGCAAATTGGTCATGTTTCTTCGCAATTGCAAAACCAATTCGTAATTTGGGAGCCGGTTAACCCTGTCACTATGTCTCACCTGCCCGTCATCTTTTTGGCATTTGCCAACGATAAAGTAGAAACGGCCCGCTACCTGCGCAATTTGCCCAAAGAATTGGAGGGGATCCGCAAATCGCTCTACAAAGCCCAACAAGCGGGCCTGTGTGAGGTGGTGGAGCGTGCCAATGCCACTGTTGAGAACCTGATCGATGTTTTTCAGGAATACCAAGAGCGGGTTTGCGTGTTCCATTACGGTGGCCATGCGGATGGCTACCGGCTGCTGCTCGAGAGTTTTGAGAACAACAACGGGATGGGCAACCAAACTGCCCACGGCGAAGGGCTGGTTTCGTTTTTGGTCAAGCAGGCAGGGCTCAAACTCATTTTTTTCAATGGCTGCTCCACCCAACAGCAAACCATGGAACTGGTGCGGGGGGGCATCCCGGCCGTCGTGGGCACTTCGATGGCCATCGCCGATGACATTGCCACCGATCTGGCCATCCGCTTTTATGCCGGACTGGCCAACGGGATCAACTTGGAAAGGGCTTGGGCGGAGGCCATTGACAACATAGTGATCAAAAAAGGCAGTACCAATGTGCGCGGGATGTACCGCGAGGAAGACGCAGAAACGAGCGTTGAAACGTTGGCCGAGCGGTTTCCCTGGGAAATCTATTACCGCGAAGGATCAGAAGCGGTCAAAGAATGGAACCTGCCCATTGCGGCCAACAACCCGCTCTTTGGCCTACCGCCCATCCCGAGCACATACCAACTGCCCGATCGGCCTTTTCTGTACCTCAAACGCTACGAACGGGAACACGCCAAACTGTTTTTTGGCCGATCGTATTACATTGGCAGTTTGTACAAGCTGGTGACCGACCGCAAGTCGGCCCCGGTGGTGCTCATGTACGGGCAGGCGGGCGTGGGCAAGTCTTCGCTGTTGGATGCCGGGCTGCTCCCCCGGCTGGAAGGTTCCCACGAGGTGGTGTACATCCGCCGGACCCAAGAGCGGGGGTTGCTCGGCGCGATGGAGGATGCCCTCGGCCTATCGCAAGAGCGGCTCAATTTGCGCCAATTGGAGTTGATTGCCAAAGACTACAAAGGGGAAGTGCAGAGTGAGTTCCAGTCCTTCATCGATAAGCTTCGGGGGCGATTGACGGCCGTTCAGCGGGGCAAGCTTTCCGAAGCCGAGTTGGAAGACTATTTGCTTCGCCACGACCTGCTCAAGTTTTGGAAAAGTCTCGAGTATGAACTGGGCAAACCACTGATCATTGTTTTGGATCAGGCCGACGAGATGTTCACTCGCCCCATGAAAAAGGAGGAGCAGGTCAAGCGGGGCAAAAACCGGGATACCACCAAAACAATCCAGCACGCCCACCACGAGTTTGCCCCGTTTCTGGATGCCCTCACCCGCTTGTTTGGCAACCCGGCAGACATGCCGAAGGGCAAATTGATATTGAGCTACCGCAAGGAATATCACCCCGAGATCGAGGAAGGGCTCAAAATGTACATGTTGCCACGGAGCAGTATGTTTTTGGAACAATTGAAAGCGCGGGACATCGTGGAGATTTTCAATTCCTTTGCCACCCGCCCCGACCTTTTGCAGAAATACCAAATAGGATCGGAAGTGGGCCTGCCCGAAGCCGTTGCGGCCGATCTGACCGCCGAAAGTGGGTCGCCAGTGGCCCCGCTGCTCCAGATCGTGCTCAGCCGGCTCTGGGACGAACACGAAAAAAATCACGAAAAATATTTTCAGTTCACCGATTATGCCACCCTCAAACGGTACGGAATCAGTGTCTATGACTTTTTTATCCAACAATTGGAAAAGTTGCGGGCCTGGAACGGCGGCTTGGTCGACTCGGGGTTTGCGCTAGACTTTCTCCGGTTTCATATCACTGATCTGGGCGTGGCGGCCAGCCACCAAGTGGAAGAGTTGCGCTTGCTCTATGCCCACCGTCAGGAGGATCTGGAAAATTTGATCGACCAAAGCCATTCCCTATCGCTGCTAATGCAAGTGCGCCAGGGAACGTACATGCTCCACGACACGCTTGCCCCCGAGGTGCTGCGCGAGTTCAACGAATCGGACAAAGAAGCCCAGCGGGCTGCCCGGATCTTGGCCAGCAAACTGGCCGACATTGAGTCGGTGCGGAGCAACGAAGACCTGGACGAAGCGAGGGCCAACGCGGAGATCAATGAGATAATTATCGCTGAAAGCGACTTGGCCGTGGTGGAGCGCGGCCTGCAATGGATGCGGCAAGTGGGCAGCGACGAAGCGGCCCTGCTGGATCGGAGCCGCCAGAAACGCCGCCAAGCCGACAACAAGCGCAAGCGGACGTACATCAGCTTGGCCGTGTTGGGTGGGCTGGTGGTTTGCACCATGCTGATCGCCTTCCGCCTGTGGCGCACCGCCGAGCGATCACTCGCCCGGGCGCAGGCCAGCCAACTGATGGCCCGCGCCACCCAGCTCAAAGAAAGCGATCCCACGCTGGCCCTCCGGGTGGCCGAAGCGGCCTGGAAACTCAACCCGAGCTCCCTGATCGAGCGGGACCTCATGGAGATTTTCACCAACAACCAGTTTTATGAAAAAAAAATCCAGCTCGAGTTGGATGATGCGTCCGGTAAAGTTTCGCCCTCGCCCAACGGTCGCTTGTTTGCCACCTTCGGGCAGGCCGATGTGGTGCCCAGCCTGATTGATGAAAACGGCAAAGAGGTAGTCAAATTCAGCGATTCGCCCCACCAAGCTCCTATTCTGGCCATTGCCTTCTCTCCCGATGGCCAGCGCGTTCTCACTGGATCGTCCGACAGCACGGCCAAGCTGTGGAACATCAAGGGCGAGCAACTGCTCACGCTCAAATATCACCGGGCCGGGATTTCATTTGTGGGCTTTTCTCCTGCGGGCGACAACCTGATCACTGGCAGTATTGACGGGTCGGCCGCAATCTGGAACCTGGAAGGGCAACTCAAGTTTTTCTTGCCGGCCAACAACGATAACTTGCGACTGATGGCGGCATCGCCCGATGGCCAAACGGTAGTAACTTTGGATGCGTCGTCCGATCAACCGGTCAAGGTCTGGAACAGCACCGGCGAAATGCTGTACGGCTATCATCCAACCCCCGACGGAGGAGCCATCCATCAGGTCAGTTTTACGGCCGATGGCAAACACTTGTTCTTGGTGGCCAGTACCGAGGTCTCGATCCTCGATCTGGCCGGCAACCCCCTGACCAAGATCGAGCCCCCCGATCCCCTTCGCGGTTTTACCACTGCCCTGCTACTGGCCGATGGCAAAACCGTGGTGACGGCCAGTGCCGACATCCGGACTTGGTGGTTGGCCAGCCCTGATGCCGCCCCTGAACTTTTGGGCATTTATAAAAATGAAACCAACGAACGGGGCAATGCCGCCTCGGCCCTCTTTGTGCTCAATGACGGCGGCTTTTTGTCGCGGAGCATGGGCCATTTCTACGTATGGAATTTAGGCGGCAATGTGGTGGCTGCCTCCGATTTTTCGGCCAAAGCCAACCAAGTCCAATGGCCAAAGAAATCGAGCAAATTTGCGACGATTGGCTACACAGCCGACGGCCTTGACGAATGTCACATTTGGCACTATGACCCCAGCAAGCAGGTATTGGCCGATTCAGCGAGTTTCCCCCTCCCGTCCAATTCGAGTTCTTTCGCCCTGGCTCCCCAATTGAGCTATGTGGCCGTTGAGGAAACTGGCGACACCCTTTCCCTCTATGACCTGCGCGGCAAGTTGATCCGCCACGTGGATCTGAGCCCGGCTGGCAAACCTTTTAGTCGCTCTGCCAGTGCCCCCATGGTGATTTCCAATGACGACAGCTTGATTGCCGTCAGTCACGATCTCCAAGGGCAGCTCACCATCCGGGTCATGGATCGCAATGGCCGCTGGCTGGCCGACGTGCCCACCAACAGCAACTTGGGCACCGCGGTGACTTTTGGCCGCAACAACCAGTATTTGATCACGGTCAACTACAAAGGGGTGAAAAATTGGGAATTGGCCACGGGCAAGTTGGTGCTGGAAATTAGCGGGGGAAACTACAAACCGAGCATCAGTCTTTCGCCCAATGGACAAAAAGCATTGGTGGCCAACTTTAACAATTCGGCGTTTATCATCGATCTGTTTGATCGCAATGTCAAGCCCGTTGAGCTGCCCAGTAATGGCAAAGAGTTGATCGATTTTGCTTATCTGCCCGCCCGTGACGAAGTGGTGTTATTGCGGGAAGACCGGACCATCACCCGCTGGAGCGCCCAGGGAAATCGCTTGGACATCTATCCCATTAGCTTGAGCAACGAGAAGGTGTCGATGACTCAACTCAACGTAAGTGGGGATGGTCATTCTTTTGTCATTTCAACCGACAATAACTTTTTGCTTTATGACGCGGCCATTGATTTGGACCAACAATTGAAATCGGCAAAAATTGCCCGCTTCGATGCCATTGATTTTGCCGAGGCCAAAGTGCCCTTGCTCTTGGCCGATCTTGACACCCTGACCAACGCCACTGATTTGAGCCGGGTGGCCCGCTTTTACGTCAACGAGGACCGACAATATGATTTTGGTGACCTGAAAGACAAAGATCGGTACGAACTGGCTGAAGAGTTCTACGAAAAATCGTTGAAAGTCAAGCGGTCGGCTGGGGCGGTGGAGGGGCTGGCCAGCCTTTATTTGATGCGGGCCAAAAGGTTTGATCTGCTCAAATTGTTGAGCAAAGATGCCAGTGTGGAAGATCTGCGCCACCACAGCAACTACCTGATAGACGACTTGATCAGCCGTGACAGCAGCAGCAGCAAGGAGTTTGCGCCAGTCCTCAAGGCCATCTGTTTGCTGGGGATCAGCAAGCAACGGAGCGTGGTTTTTGTCAAGGGCCTATTGCAGGCCAGCCGGATCCTGCGTGAGGAATTGCCAAAAAACGGGTTGGATACGCTTTTTCGATCCAACAACTTGTCCGAAATGCGCGAATACGCCGATTTGGCGGCCAACACGTACACCAACCGGCTCACCCGCAAGGATAACATGATCCGGGCCGCCCAGCTTTGGGAGCGGGTGCTGGGCAGTGCGCAATCGGCCCCCCAGTCCAAAGACTCGGTGCAAGCGGCCAAGGTCAGTAGCCGCTTGGCTTGGTACCATCTTTCTGACGGGGAGTTCCCCGATGCCGAAGCCGCCCTGAACCGGGTGGGGCAACTGGACAAAGCAGAACCTCACCAATACCCCAACCGGGTATTGTTCTGGTTGATCACGGGGCGGGCCGATTTGGCCAAACGACGTTATTTGGAAAGAAAAGGCACTCCTTTTGATCCAAATGGCGGCAGTACGGATAAAAAGTTTGAGGAACAGTTCAACGAAAGTGCCCAGAATTTGCGGGGCAAGGGCATATTAAAACCCCAAAACGAACAAACGATCCGAAATTGGTAAACTAAGGCGTGTTTGGGGCAATGGCCGCTGGCCCTACACTTGGCTAAAGTTGGATGGCCACCCCGAATGTAAGCCCTGCGCCGGAGAGTGGGTTGTTTGAAATACGAGGGGCTAACGCGGCGCATTCATTATGAGCCAGGGAACGGGCAGTTTGGGTGGTACAGAAACAAGTTTGGTCAGGCTATTGCCATTGAAAGGAAGTCCAAGCAGGGCAAACCCAAGGGGTCAAATGGAATTGGGGAACAAAAACAAAGCGCCGAACATCTTCGTTGTTCAGCGCTTTAGTGTTTACCAGTTGCTGTGGTCATTTGGGAGCAATCGTTTAGGTGAACGTTTAGACTTCATAAAACCAAGCCCAATCCAATTCGGAGGAGTCTATCAAAGCCTCAACCCCAATAAGTTTGTCAATCATGATCGTAGTGTTTTAAATACAGGACAAATATAAGATACTAAAAAATAAGAATTTCCAATTCTAAGAATCACTAGGCTGTTTCTGAGGTAATTGGCCAGAGAAAAACAAGGAACGTCTGTATTTTGTTTTGGTATTAGGGATAAATTCTTACATCTCTAATGGTTAACCCTAGGTGATTTTGTTGGGGCCAATCACGGCCTGAAGGTATCCCAAGGCCGTTTTCGGGCCCAGAAAGTGCCCGGCCAACTATCTATTGACAAGCCAAGATTAATAGTTCGTTAAATCTTACATTAGCGATAGAAACCCCGATCCTCCACCTTTTGGTAGGTTAACCAGCTCAAAATGAGGGAGAATATCTTGGATTTGAGTCACTTGAGCGGCAGGCTCTATGCCCAACAGCTTGGCCAAAGACCGGTAGAACCCGCCGGGGGAAGCGTTTTGGGCCCGCCATTGTAGGAGCGAAGCCGCTCCGGCCGATTTGGACAATTTTTGCCCATCGCCCCCGGCCAAAAGGGGGTGGTGATAGAACTGGGTCTTGGCAAAGGCCTCGTTGGGGAGTTGGGCCGCCAAGTACAATTGCGCACCGGTAGAGGCCAGTAGATCTTCCCCCCGGACGATCAAGTTGACCCCGAAGTACAAATCATCGGTCAAGGAAGCTACTTGGTAAGCTGGTTGGCCATCGCGCTGGCGCACTACGAAGTCCCGGGCTTGGGCGTGCACATCCACCTGCTGGTGACCGCCGGGAAAACGGGCAAAAGTGGCCACACTGCCCAGCGGTGTGCAGATCCGCCAAGTGGCTTCGGTCAGTTTCCCCACCGGTTTTCCCCGGCAAGTGCCCGCATACTGGCCGTCGGGGGAGTTGGCCCGGGCCTGTGCCCGCGAGCAGGTGCAGGCAAAAACCAGCGGGCTGCCATTTGGCAAGGTTGCATTGGCCAAGGCTGCCAACTGGGCCTCGTACAGATCCAACCGTTTGGTTTGGGAAAAAGACTGCCAAAACTCGTCGGGACCGCTGGGGCCAAGGTCGTGGTCGATCCCGAGCCATTCCAGATCGCGGAAAATCGCTTCCACATATTCGGGCCTGGCCCGTTCTTGGTCCAAGTCATCAATCCGAAGCAGGAGTTGTCCGCCCACTTGCCGCACCATGAGCCAAGTGAGGGCAAAATTGAGGGCATTGCCCAAGTGCAGGTAGCCGCTGGGGGTGGGCGCGATCCGCGCTAGTGGCCGGGGGACGGCGGTCAATGGCATGGGCAAAGGGAAATCGTTTACTTGACGTTGCCCAAAGATAAGCAGGACAGAACACAGATCCTCGTTCTAATGGCGGTTGGTGGGGAGTGCCCAGCCACAAGAACGGTGCAGGCGACGGTCGGTTATTTTGGCAGGCTGAGGGTGCTTGAACTCGTGGCCTTGGCCAGATCGAGGATCAGGAACTGCTCACCCGAAACCGAATCGGTAAACTGGGCCTTGACCAAGGACTTGAGCGTGGCAGGCACATCCACCCCCCGCGAAATGATCAAAAACTTCAGTTTGTAATGCTGGACAAAATCGCGCTGGCTGGTGGGCACATCGCGGAAGGTGCCCGCTGCCTTTTCGCGGGCCACCCAGCGGTAGAACAGGCCCATGCTGATGGCCTGTTGCTCGCGGGCGCGTACAAACGGATCATCGGCCAGGGGAATTTCCAGGTCGTTGAGGCTGATGGTCGCCGCCCCGCCGTTGCCGAGGTAGGCCAAATAGCTGCCATTGGTATAAATGGTAACGTATTTTTGGAACACGTCGTAGTAGGCCGACCCAGTTTTCAGCGAAGCCCCGGCCAGCCAGCCGCCGGGCTGCGTGGCAAGGTAGGTGTCCACTTGCTGCAAGTAAGTATCGGAATAATAGACCGGAATGTTCTTGAGCGGGTATTCGGAGAGGCTTTCCCAAAAAAGCAGGACGGCCGAAGCCAAGAACACCCCGGCGGCCACCCAGCTCCGCCAAGTGGTGCGCTGCTGGATCACCCAAACCGCCAACGCAAAAACCAATACATTGCACAGCGGAACGGCCAAGTTATAAAACAGTTGGGAGGAGTTGAGCTGCTTGTAAAATACCGTCCAAGCCACTGTGCCCGCAAGCAAAAGGAGCAAGACAAAGAGGAGCAGGCCCCAGTACGGTTTGGCCACTGCGCGCCACCAATCCGACCAAAACATGAGCACTACCAACAGAAACGGAGCATAGACAATTGCCAGTTGGATCATCGTCCCGACTATGATGTTGAAGCGGGTGCGCAGGGTGCTGTAATCAACCAAGCTCATCACTAAACTGCCCACGCTTTTGGCGCTGGCCCCCTCCCTGCCCACGGTTGAGGTATCAAAAAAATGATAAAACGCTGCCACGGCCAAGCCAAAAGCCAGGGCATAGCCAAGTGCCCGCCAAGCCACCAATCGGGGAAGCCACCCAAACCCAACGGCCCCCAGGGCGGCGGTGCAAGTGGCCAAAGCAATGGCCGGGAAAACCACCGATGAAGCCGTGCCCAACAACAGCAGGGTTATCCACGCAAACAGGAACTGGCGTTGCTGCACCAAGCGCACAGAGGCCAGCAGAAAGACGTAGATGGTCGCCAATTTGGCCAGCCCACTCATGGCCGCGTGCTTATAGGTGCTGAGCAAGGCCAAAAAGCCCACCTCTTTGTACACTTCAAACGTAAAACCACCCACAAAAAGCAACAGCAGGGCGATTGGCCACCGCCAACCTGATGGCGGACTGCCAGCGCCCTCCCACAGGGCCAGGATGCCGATTAGGGTCAACCAATAGAAAAACGGATAGATGACCAAGTACAGTACCACGACTTGGTGAGTGCCGGTGATCCCGGTTACGGCATTGGTGAGCCACAACTCAAGGTAATGATACGGTTTGACCCCCTGATAGGCAGTATCCAGTAAATTGAGGAAAAATGTGTCAGTTTCCTCGCCGCTCACCGTCAGGAAATAGGCTACCCGGGCATAGTTGATATGGTCATGGTGGACAGTTGCCTGATTATTGGGGATGCTAAACGGAACAAACGCCCCTGGGCGCACAAACCCCCAAGCGCAGAAGCCAAAAATCAAGAGTGCCCCCAACAAGGCGGGCCAAGCGGATCGCCAAGGCAAGGGCTCCGGGGCAGGCTCCGCTTGGCGGGGTGCACCTTTTGCCTGCCAAACTTCGACCAGAAAAAAAGCCGCAATGAGCAGAACCGTCAAGTGGATGGTTACCGATCGGGTCCACCAAAGTGCCGCCCCGGTGGCCAGCCCCACTGCCCCCGTCAGACCATCAAACAGCAGTTGGGTATAGCCAAAGCCCAACGGCCTGCCCAAGGCCAGTCGCCGCAGTCCGTGGCCCAAAGCCACACTGGCCCCGATAAGGCCGAGAAGCAAGCTGAAATAGTAAAAAGTGATACCCATCCAAGTCATTTATTAGGGTCCAATACCAAAAACCGCTCACCCGAAATTTCATCGGTAAACTCCTCAATGACCAAGGGCTGAAGCGTGGCGGGCACATCCACCCCCCGCGAAATGATCAAAAACTTCAGTTTGTAATGTCGCACAAACGCAGTCTGGCTGGTGGGCACGTCGCGGTAGGCGCCCGCTGCCTTTTCGCGGGCCACCCAGCGGTAGAACAGGCCCATGCCCACTGCTTGTTGCTCGCGAGCCTGGGTAAGTGGGTCGGCTTTGTCAATGGGGACTTCCAGGTCGTTGAGGCTCACGGCCACCGCCCCGCCGTTGCCCAGATAAGGCAAATAGGTGCCGTTGGTGTAAATGGTAATGTGCTTTGAGTAGATATCGTAAAACTCCTTTACCGATTTGAGTCCCGCCCCCGCCAGCCACGGAGTGGTTTGTTGGTCCAGATATTGATCAATGGCTTTTAAGTACTTGTCACTGTAGTAAACGGGTAAATTCTTTAGGGGATAGTTGGGAATTCCCTTGTAAGCCGACATGGTTACCGAACTTCCATAAATCACCACTGCCACCCAAGTGCGCCATGAAACGGCTTGGCCAGCTATCCAAATGGCCAAAGCGGCTAGCAAAGCATTGCCAATCGGGGCAATGAGGTTGTACACCAATTGCGAGGCGTTGAGTTGTTTGTAGAAGATTGCCCAAGCCGAAGCGCTCGTAAGGCAGAGCAATACTACCAGCCAAAACAGCCAAAGGTACCGCTTCAGCACAGGCCACAATTGCTGCCAAAAGACCAAGATGATCAAGCCAAACGGGGCATAAATGATCGCTAGTTGGATTTGCGTGCCCACGATGATATTGAACCGGGTACGGAGCGACGAGGATTCCAGCAGCCCAGCCAAAAGATCGGACAGCCCTCGTGCACTGGCCCCATCGCGGCCAACCGTTGCGGTATCAAAGAGGAAATAAAATATGGCTACACCCAGACTAAGCGTTAGCGCATAGAAAAAAGCCCTGGCTCCTTCTCCCTTTGAGCAAATCCGAAAAACCAGGGCCAATAGTGGAGCGACTGTACAGGCCAAGGCTAGGCCCGGAAAAACGACCGATGAAGCCAGGCCAAGGCCCAATAAAGTGAGTAGTCCTAGTAGCCATTCCTTGCGTTGGGCCTGCAACATGGCTGCGAAAACCCAAGCATGAACAATACCCAGCTTAGGCAAAAACCCCCCGAGGATGGAGTATCGGAAGTTTCCGATGGTGGACAAAAACCGAATAGACTTGTAAAACTCAAAAACAAACCCGCTAACAAATAACAGCCCTACCACCAGTAGCAGGGCTAGTGGGCTTATCCTCTGGCTACTGTTCTGGCACAGTGCCAAAATCCCCACAAAAGACAACCAAAAGAAAAAAGGATAAACGACCAGGTACAACACTATCACATGCCGCTCCCCAAAAAGGCTTGCTATCAGGTTAGTGAGCCACAGTTCTAAATAATGGTAAGGCTTAATCCCCTGATAGGCCGAATCAAGCAAATTGAGGGTATGGGTATCACTTTCCTGACCTGACACCATACTGTAATAGGCAATCCGGGAACTGTAAAGGTGGTCGTAGTTGGCGGTGGCATCCGCAGTGGGTATGCTAAACGGCACATACGCCCCCGGGCGCACAAACCCCCACGCGCAAAAGGCGTACACCAGCACCGCTCCGGCCAGCAGCGGCCAGTAACTCCACCAACGGCTGTATATCTGATCAGATTTGATTTCTGCGGTCAACTTGGTTTTCTCCCGCCGGGCCTCGTACCACATCAATATCCCCACCAGCACGGCCAGCAGGTGGATGGTAACGCCTCGGGTCCACCAGAGAGCGCCCGCCGTGGCCAGCGCCACCGCCCCGGCCAGCCCGCTGTACAGCACTTGGGCATAGCCCCAGCCGGGCCAACGGCCCAAGGCCAGCCGCCGCAGCCCGTGGCCAAGGCCCAAG
>JAYUVL010000489.1:0-2029 GCA_043754075.1 Cytophagales bacterium
TGTTGACGGCCGGGTTACCTTGATATACCACCTCACCACTGCCACTGATGGTGACATCCAAGGTGCTGCGTGCATTGACCGAGGCATCTCCGGAGCCGGAGATGGCAACGGTTACATCATCGGCCAGCAGATCAAAGGCGCGCAGGTTGCCCGAGCCCGAAATGCGGCAATTGAGGGAACGCACCGTGCCAAACAGGGAGATGTTGCCCGAACCGCTGATCACTGTCTCTAGCCGGTCAAAATTGAAAGCAGTTTCGGTGATGATATTGCCACTGCCCGAGACATTGATCCCCGCGAGCGAGGGCACGCGGATCCGGATCAGTGAATTGTCGTTGCGGACATTGGTATTGGGCCGATAACGGACATAGAGGGTGCCAGCTTCCACATAGGTTTCCAAGTAGGGCAGCAAGTTCTCGTAGGCATTCACCTCGACCGATACATCACTGCCCTGCACCAAGCTCACGTTGTTGGAGCCCAGCACGCTCACCCGATCAAAAGACCCGACGGTGCGGCGTTCCGAAATAACCCGGCCACTGCCAGAAACACTGCCAAAAATGCCATTGCCCGCGTCATCAATAAATACACAACCCTCGAGCAGTTGGAAAATCAATATAACAAAGGAGATTAAAAGAAGCTTTTTCATGGTTTTTTAATAATTCGGGACAAAAAAGGAATAAGGAAAATTGATCACTAGATCAGGATAGGCTGTTTTAACCACCTGATAATGTGTTATTTGAACCAGCCAAACATGAGGGCGCCCGAGAAAACTGGACTGCTGGCCGTGTTGCCCCCTAGCGAGTTGTTGGCCACCCAGCGATAACCCGCTCCTACATTGAGTTTCATCCATTTGAACAGGTTGACCTCGGCCTCGATCTGTGGGGTGGCTGTGAACGAACCGCCCCCGATGTAGTCTTGGCTCGAGTTCCAGTTGTTGTGGTAGCGCACGTCGAGGATTTGGGCGTAGCCCAGCTTGGCACTGGCCGTGAAATGTAACGCCTTGCGGGGGTTAAAATTGTAGCCCGCCCAACTTCCCACTTGCACAAATACGGGGGTACTTCCGTACACGGGCTGGTTGTTTTCCCACACAAAATCGCTGATTCCTGTCACGGTGCTGAGCGAATAAGCCCCGATGAAAAATTTCTGGTTGATGAGCAGTGCGCCCCCGAGGCCGTTGGACAGCACCGGCCGGTCGTTGATAAATGAAAGCTCGGTGATTGGGGCCCCAAAGCCGCTCAGCCGGATCTGGCTGCCCTTGCCAAAAATGTACTGCATTCCACCTGTGCTGGGGGAGGTTTTTTCTTGGGTATCTTGGGCCGAGGCCAGCAATGAGGCTGACGCAAAGAAGATGAGCGCGATAAAGTTGCGGTAAGTTTTCATGATAAATTTAATTTTTGTTCGCCATCAAGACAACCCACCGCCGGGATACCCCTACGTCCACCCAAAAAAAATCATGGCTGAGCCCATCTGCCCCGTTACATGGATGAGCCCATTGCCTAAACGGGTTGCCCCATCTGGTTTGGCTGGCCCGCCACCAACTGGGGCCCATTGCAAAATGATTGTAGGGATTTAGCTATTTCAATCATTTGCTAATCAATTACTTAATTTGATCCGCAGTAAAAGATCCAGGGTTGGATCGGGCACAGTGCCGAATCGTTTGGCCGGGCCAATCGGATCGACTAACTTTGGGATTGGCCAACTTGGGATTTGACAATGGTGGAAAAGATTTTTTTTTATACCTGCTTGTTTTGGATCATGCTATCGAGCCATTTGAGTGTTGCCCAAGCGCAAAAGGAACTGGAGCCATACGCTTGGCAGCGCCGCGTACTGCTGGTCTTTTGCCCTTCCGAAAAAAAATGGTTGATTGACCAACAAATGAAAGTGTTGGCCCAGGACCCGCCGGGAATGGCCGATCGGGCGATGGTGGTCTTCAAGTTGGTGGCCGATCAAGGAACCAGCCCCGATCACCGGCCGCTCAATGCCGCAACAGTGGAAGACTTCCGGCGCACTTTCCGGATCGGGAGCGATGATT
>JAYUVL010000490.1:0-4883 GCA_043754075.1 Cytophagales bacterium
GGTCAATATATAAAATCCTGATCAATGGCTGATAGAAAGCTACTTTGGTGGCTAGGTAGGGTATAAATAGTGGATGATTGACTATAGGTTTTAGAACGCTGGATTCTCCAAGATCATGTAAAATAATGCTTGAATAGCTAAAGTCAAAATATAGAATAGCCGTAACGGTTTGGTTGGTTTTGGTGCGTTACTCCAACACATTGAGTACGCGGAGAACAAGTTGCCCACAGATTGACAACATTGTTTTGTGGTTGGTGTCTCATCTCCCCAGCTACTTCTCGGTCAAACTCTCAAACTTCCACTTCCCATCATTGGCCGTGAGTATGTAGCGGTCGCCTTCCCGGCGAAATGTGCCTCGGCCCAAGCGGTTCAGCTCAATCTGTTGACCTCGCAGTTTTCCTGGAAGCCAAGCGGTTTCCCGCCCTGGCCGCACCAGACCGTAGCGCAGGGTGCTGTCGGGAAACACAAACCGGATGCGGAGCCGCCGGGTCTTGCCCCGCACTTTGCCCTGGTAGAAACCCACCATGCTGGGTGGGGGCAGCACCACTGGCGGCTGGGCTTGAATGGTGGGTTTTGGTTGGGTTACCCGGTTCGGCTTGCTGGTTTTGGTTCGGCCGCTGCCCAACCAAACGGCCCAGCCCAGTAAGGCAATCAGCAGTACCCCTCCCGACAGCAGCAACCCTAGCTTTAGTCTCCGGCGGGGAAATGCCGATGCTGATCGGGTTGGCTCGGGCTGGGTGGGCTTGGCCACAGTTTGCGGCTCCTTGGGCTGGTTGATGGTTTTGGTCGGCGGCTTTGGGGTAGTTTTTGGCTTTGGTTCTGCCACTATTTTGGCCGGTGGCTGTTTGGTCGTGGTTTTGGTTTTCTCGACCAATTCCAGCTTTGTCTTTTCCTCCAGCGCCTTCAAGGCTTCCTCGCTTTCGCGCTGCACTTCCAATTTTAGTTCGTAGATCTTGTGGGTGGGCAAGCCCAATTCGGCCGCTTTTTGGACAATGGTGGCGTTTTCCCGCTCCCCCAACTTGCCCGAACAATTCAGGTAGTGTTGGCTGATCAAGCTTTTTAGGATGTCATCTTCGGGGGTTCGGATCATGGCACAAAATTATACCAAGAAACGCGCATTCGCCACCCATTGGCCCAATGCCCCGGCCAATTGGGCCAAGTCGGCCTCCGTGTGCCGGCAGTTGATCACCACTCGTGTAATGGGGGGCGCGTCGGCCTTGGGATAGGGAAACGAGGAGACCAACAGGCGATGGGTCAGCAAATGTTGGTAGAGCGCATTGTGTCTGGTAAAAAAAACCGGGTAGCCGGGGCTGGAATGGAACAGGCCCAGTTCGGCGGTTTGGTCGGCAAAGCGAGCAGTATTGGCGCGGAGTAGGGCCAGGTTGTGCCGATAGATCTCCCCCGCCCGGGCGAAGGCATACAAATAGGCGGGGGCCGTTGGTGATGCGCCGGCATAAAAAGGCGTGGCCCGGAGACTGGCCAGCAAGTGCGGTGGCCCAAGCACCATCCCCGCCGGAATGCCGCAAGCCTTGGCCATCGAGGCGATCACTATGCGCTGGACATTGGGCAGATCGGGAAGCTGGGCATAAATGCCGCCGCCGGTGCTGCCGAGCAGGCCAAATCCGTGCGAATCATCGGCAATCAAGATGATTTCTTTGTCGGCAGACAGATCCTGCAGCCAATGGAAGTCGTACAACTGCCCCCGGATGGAATCTACCGAATTGCTGACGATGATAAACCGTTGGCGGGACGACGCATTGATTTCTGGCACCGTGTGCCCCACCCATTCCGCAAAGCCCAGATCGCTGGCCGTTTCATGGCCCGACCATACCGCCGGGTGGGTGTCTGGCGCATATAAAATGGCCGTATCAGCGGCAGTGGCCCAGTTTTGTCGGAGCCAGTGCACCAGCAGTTGCCCAGCCAAGAAACCGGACGACATCAGCAAAGCGGCCGGGCTGCCCGTCCATTGTTGGAGGTGGGCCTCGGCTTCCTCATACACGCGCAGGCGCAAGTTGCCCGATCGGGAACTGCCATAATTGCTCCCATAGCGCGCCATGCCTTCGCCGAGCAGGGTTCGGAAATGGGCATCGTGGGGGATGCCCAAGTAGGCCGTGCCGCTGAAATAAAGAAAATCGCCCTCGCTGGTGCGGGCCAGCCGATCGGGCAGTTGGTCGGTGTGAAAAATCATCGGCAACAAAAATCCGTAAATTTTGCTAAGTTTGGGTTTTATTATTTTTCCACGAACCCAAATTTTTTGGGAGCTTGGGCAAACCAAAGTAATGCTGATGGGCCAAAGAATACTTTTGATTGCGGGCATGGTGGCGGTAGCGGGCCTAGCCAGTTTGGGCTGGGCCTTGATTGGCTACCTGGAGCTCAAAAACTTTCGCCGGGAATACGAAATGACCGAGGGCACGGTGAGCGAAGTAATCACGACTGACAGTCTGCATTTCTACCCCCGGATCCGCTTCAAAACCTTGGACAACCAACGGCTGCACCTAAAACTGCGCCGGGAGGAGGCCAACGTAAATGCAGGGGACACATTGGCTATTTATTACGATCTGGTCAACCCGGCCGATGCCCATTTGGCCATGCACCACAGTGAAAGCCCGATCTACCTCAAGGCTGGCATCGGGGGGGCCTTGCTGGCGTTTGGCTTGGTGGTCATGGGCTGGCTGCTCCGGCTCCGGGCCAAGGCCCAAAGGCTGGTGGCTCAGGGCCGCAAGTTGAAAGTGGAACTGCTCCGCGCCGAGCCCGTGCCCCAGTGGGCATTTACCGGGCTGCAACCCCACCGGATCGTGTGTGCATGGACCAACCCTGCCATCCCGGCCAAGCCGATGATCCTCGTGAGCCAAGTCGTGTTTGGCAATCCGGCCGAATGGGCGGCCAAGGCTGATCTTTTTGCCTATTTTGATCAGAACCGGCCCGAGCGTTACCACATTGACCTCGCTTGGTTGCCAGCCAATATGCGCCTAGGGTAATTACCCGGCCAATCGATCATTTGGACCACACCCCCACTTTGCAATAGCAAGAAATTCCAACTGTGCCATCCGTGGATTCCGCCATGAATTTCCCCAAAATCCATTCCGTGCAAACCTACATCCAACCGGAATTGTCCTGTAACCAACTTGCAACATGAACCATTGGGACTGGCAATCGCCGCGCTCCGAACACAATATTGCCAACCCTAGTGTAACTTACACCCCAAAGCTGAGCGATGGTTGACCCTGCGACGCTTATTAGTTTGGAAACCCTTACGGCCGAGGCCATTGCCCATGAAAAAGCCTAGCAAACCCGCCGGCCCACCCAAAACGGAGGCCGTCAAAGCGCATCCCGATCTAGGGGAGTTCTATGTGCGCATCAACTCATTTGGGGAGATTGAGCGCAGCCACACGGTGGAGGAAATCAATCTGTTCCTGAACAAAAAAGTGGTGGATCCCAAGCTTAAGCACCGATTTGGCTATAAATCTGACCCCGATGATGATACCGTCGAGTTTATGTATGGCAAGGAGCCGGGGTGACCGCTGCTGGCCAATGACGCGGCCTTGCCAACGTGCACTTACCAACGTAGCATGAAACTGGGACAAAAATTGGGGTTGGGTTGCTGCTCATCGGCATTTTGGCACTTTTGGGCTACATCGGCTACCTGTTTCTGCTGGCCCAAGCCCTGCAAGATGCCTTCCATTAAAGCCCGTTGGCCCGTTCCAATGATCCATTTGTTGCGGTTTTGGGTTTCTTTTGCACCCTGACCGGCTAAAACCCAGTCAAATTTGCGGTTTCAATTTTTTTCAAATGGCCCATGAGCATCCAAGAAGCCCAGCGGATCGTCGATGAGTGGATCAACACCACGGGCATCCGCTATTTCAATGAACTGACCAACACGGCCATCCTGATGGAAGAAGTAGGCGAAGTGGCCCGGATCATGGCTCGCCGCTATGGGGAGCAGTCGTTCAAGGAGTCAGACAAGGACGTGGATCTGGCTGATGAGATGGCTGATGTGCTGTTTGTGCTTATTTGCTTGGCCAATCAAACGGGAGTGGATCTGACCGAGGCCCTCCAAAAAAACTTGGCCAAGAAGACCAAACGCGATGCCGATCGGCACCGGAACAACGAAAAATTATACTAACGTGGCTCGGATTTTTTATAGTCCTTTCCCCGATTTAGATTTGTACCCGATTAACCGCCGGGCCTTGGGCGCAGGCACAGCGCACCAGCCGGGGAAAGGCCAGTTGTCGTGCGCGATTGAGGTACTCATTGGTTCATCTACGTGTTATCGAGCAAACGAATATTCACCAGTCATCATTTATCAATCCTAAGTTATGGCAAAATACGATCTTATAGTGGTTGGTAGTGGCCCGGGCGGTTATGTGGCCGCCATCCGCGCTTCACAGTTGGGCCTCAAAACCGCAGTGGTGGAGAAGGAAGACTTGGGTGGCATTTGCCTCAACTGGGGCTGTATTCCCACCAAAGCCCTGCTGAAAAGTGCCCAAGTGCTCGAGTATGTCCAGCACGCCAAAGATTACGGGGTGAAAGTTGATGGGTTTGCCGCCGATTTTCCCAGCATGATCAGCCGGAGCCGGGGCGTGGCCGGCGGGATGAGCAAGGGAATTGATTTCCTGTTCCGCAAAAACAGCATTACCAAACTGATGGGCTTCGGCACGGTGAAGCCCGGCAAAAAAGTGGAAGTGGCCTATGCCGATGGCAAGACCGAAACCCACGAAGCCGACCACATCATTTTGGCCACGGGCGGGCGGGCGCGCGAGCTGCCCAACATCAAAATTGACAACCAGAAGATCCTCGGCTATCGCAAGGCCATGGCCATGGATTGGCAACCCAAGTCGATGGTGATCATTGGTTCGGGGGCCATCGGTGTGGAGTTTGCCTAT
>JAYUVL010000491.1:0-3343 GCA_043754075.1 Cytophagales bacterium
ACCTGCTTGGTATAAAGGGGCTGCTTTCCAGCGACATTGAGCTGATTTTTGAAACAGCGGACAAATTCAAAGAGGTGCTCAACCGGCCCATCCGCAAAGTGCCCTCCCTGCGCGATATCACCATTGCCAATGTTTTCTTTGAAAATTCTACCCGGACCCGGCTTTCATTTGAACTGGCTGAACGTCGACTGTCAGCCGACGTGATCAATTTTGCGGCCTCAAGTTCGTCAGTCAAGAAAGGGGAAACCCTGCTCGATACGGTGAACAACATCCTGGCCATGAAGGTCGAGATGCTGGTGATCCGCCACGCCAGCCCCGGAGCACCCCATTTTTTGGCCAAACACATTTCGGCCAGCATTATAAACGCGGGCGATGGCACCCACGAACACCCCACCCAGGCCCTGCTTGATGCCTACTCGATCCGGGAAAAGCATGGCACGGTGGCAGGCAAAAAAGTAGCCATTATTGGCGATATTTCCCATTCGAGGGTGGCGCTGTCCAATATTTTTGCCCTCCAAAAACTGGGGGCCGAGGTCATGGTGTGCGGCCCGTCCACCTTGTTGCCGCGCCATATCGGGGAGTTGGGCGTTAAAGTGGAGACCAATGTGGACAAAGCCCTCGCTTGGTGCGATGTGGCCAACGTGCTGCGCATCCAATTGGAACGACAGCATGGCAAAAATTTTCCATCACTGCGCGAATACGCCATGTATTTCGGGATCAATGCCGAACGAATAGCCAAACTAAACCGGCCGATTACCATCATGCACCCTGGCCCCATCAACCGGGGAGTGGAGATTACGAGCGAAGTAGCCGATTCAGCCCATTCTATCATTCTCGATCAAGTAGAAAACGGCGTGGCCATTCGCATGGCCATCCTGTACCTTTTAGCCGAAAAAATCAAAGGGTATCAATAAACTCCCGGCCCCGATAAATCGTAATTTGCTTCTCCAAACTGCTTAAACTGGTTTTAAATGCATCCTTTATCAGTTCGAATGCGCGTGTTGTCTGCCTTGGGTTACACGATTTCCTTTGGCTTGTTTTTTTATTATCTATATAAATTTGCGTACAATTCACCAGAAGCCGACGATTATTTTGCAATTTTTGGCTTTTTGGACAGCTTCTTCACGGCCAAATCATGGCAAGAACAATTCACCGTAGCTTTTGGCCTGATTGGCGAGCACCGAATCGTTTTCAGCCGGGCACTGTACTTGTTGACAACCTGGATTGATGGTGCGATAGATCTTCGAGCGTTCATCTGGATTGGCAACTTGGTTTATCTTGGCCTAATCCCGATGCTTTACCTTGTTTTCCGCCCCTCTCCCCATCGATTCCTCTATTTTTTGCCGGTCTGCTTCCTCATTTTGTAGCAGCAGTATTCCGAAATCACTTTCTCGGCCGTGTGCAGCACCCAACACAATGTGGTTTTCTTTTTTGCAATGCTCACCGTTTACGCCCTCCATCAACCGGGTAAACGCGCTTTTTTCTGGGCCAGCTTTTGGGGACTTGTGGCCACCTTTACCAACGGGAACGGCTTTCTGGCCTTGCTCGCTGGATTGGGAATGTTGTTGCTTTCGCAGCGCTGGGTCAAAGCCGGGGCTTGGTTGGTGCCATTGGTGGTGATCACAGCCCTGTATTTTATTGACTTTCAGGCACGGGGCGGGAATGGCGCCATCGCCTATTTAATGGCCAATCCAGCAAAAGTCACCGCCTTTGCCCTCAAATTCATCGGCTCGGCAGCTAATGTGGGCCGGTGGGGCTATGGGTTGAGCATTGCGCTGGGCAGTCTGTTGGCCCTTTACTTTCTCGGTTTGTCGTTGGGGGGGTATGCCCGCAAAAACCCCGTATTGTTTGGCTTTTTGGTGTTTCTGGCCCTCACTACTGTGGCTACCGCCCTGAGCCGCGCCTCGATGGGCTACGCCTACCGGTACAATATCTATTCGGCCATTTTCTTGGTAATTCTTTATATTTCGCTCTTTGATGTCTGGCCCAAAAAATCTACTTGGATATTTTGGCCGGGATTAACCCTTAGCTTCCTTTTCTGGGCATTCAGTTATTTTGACTATACTGACTTCATATTGACTATTCGCCGAGAAAAAACCGCCAATGTTTATAATTTATCAGTAAACCATTTTGGGCTGATGGACCGCTATTACAGCGGCAAATATGTTAATTCAGGGCTCCATTTCAAGCACGATGGCTTGCTGAGACTGGCCAAATCGGGTTACTATCATTTCCCCGAACCCGATTTGACGCAGATCAAAGCTGCCATGGCCCAATCTCGGCCATCGGCCCAACCGTTGCTCACGGCTACTTTCGTTGACCAAGAACTGCACGTGGCCAGCACGGGCCAGTTTCGACCTACCGAGGAAACTTGGATCACCCTGCAACAGGGCGACCGGATCTATCTGCTTACTGCTGCCCAGCGCAAAAACCGGTTCTTGGCTTTTTTACAATCTGGGCAATACGTCGGCCCCCAAGTCTCCAGCACACTGTTCCCTAACTCATTGCCCCCGGGGCGTTACCGGTTGGGGGTGTTGACGCGGACCAGCGACGGGTTCACGCACCAAGACGGAGGGATCTCGCACGAAATCCCCCGATAACAGCCAGTCACTTTGGTGCTGGCCGGGGCAAGCGCTAACTTTGCCCCATGCATTTCACTGTCCAGTTGCCCTTGTTCGAGGGGCCATTTGATCTGTTGCTGTTCTTCATCGAGCGCGATGAGCTGGACATTTACGACATCCCGATCTCGACCGTGGCCAACGATTTTTTGGGCTACTTGCACCAGTTGGAGCGGCTCAATATGGACGTGGCCAGTGAGTTCATCTTGGTGGCGGCCACCTTGATGCGGATCAAGGCCAAACTGCTGCTGCCCCGCCCCGAACAGGATGATTTGGGCAACGAAGTGGATCCACGCGAGGAATTGGTGGCCCACTTGCTGGAATACAAAAAGTACAAATCGGTGATTGGGCAGTTGGCCCAATTGGAAGAAGATCGCCTAACAATGGTTCACCGGGGCAATTTGGGGGAGGAATGGCAGGCAATAGCGGCCAGCCAGGGCGTGGAAATAGAAATGCAGGGCTTGGATTTGTATAAATTACTACAAGTCTATTCCAAGGTAATGAAGCGATTTGCCGAAGAACAAAACCGGCCCGTGCACCGCGTAATCCCCTACCCCTACACCATTGAGGGCCAAAAAGCGATCCTGCTGGATTGGGTGGCCCAAGAGAAAAAGGTTTCTTTCCTGACGATTATGGCGCACAACAGCAGCAAAATTGCGGTTATCTATCACTTTTTGGCCATTTTAGAACTGCTACAAACTGGCGAACTAGCAATTTATTTTGAC